>NZ_JBYCLA010000443.1:0-6328 GCF_057473665.1 Mycobacterium sp. TH-M25 | reverse complement strand
GTCCAACCCCACGCGGGAATGGCCACCGGCCTCGACGCCATCTGAAAAACTCCTCCACGACGACCCCGACCCGCCCGGCAAGCCGTAGTGAACCAGGCGAAGAGCAACGACATCAGAAACCGGCGGCCATGCCGTCGCGGCGTGGATCGCTAACTCCCAGATAGCCGTCGTCGAGTCGCCAGATCGCCTGACAACTACCGAACTGGTTGTAGTCCCCGGTAGTGCTCAACTGGTGGCCGCGCTGTTGCAGGCCGGCCAAGGTCGCGGGCGCAAAGCCCGGCTCGCAGCACACCTGCAGGCCATCCGCCCAGCGGAATCGCGGACCGTCACACGCGGCCTGCGGGTTCTGGCCGTGATCGACGATGCGTGCTACCACCTGCAGATGGCCTTGCGGCTGCATCGGGCCGCCCATCACCCCGAAGCTCATCAGTGGGGCGCCGTCCTTGCTCAGAAAACCCGGGATGATGGTGTGGTACGGGCGTTTATTCGGTCCCACCTGGTTCGGATGTCCTTGTTGCGCGGTAAAAGTCGAGCCGCGATTCTGCAATGCGATGCCGGTGCCGGGCACCACCACGCCGGAGCCGAATCCCAGGTAGTTGGACTGGATCATCGAGACCATGACGCCGGAGGAATCTGCGGCGGTGAGATAGACCGTGCCTCCGCGCGGCGTCCCAGCTGACAGCGGCGTGGCCCGGTCCGGGTCGATCAGCGCGGCGCGCTCGCCCAGATAGTCCTTGTCGAGCAGGCTCTCCGGGCACACCGTCATGGAGTCGACGTCTGCGACATAGGCTTGCGCGTCGCCGAAAGCGAGTTTCACCGCTTCGATCTGTAGATGCACGCTGGCGGCGGAATCAACGGGCAGCGAGGCCATGTCGAAGTGTTCGAGGATGCCGAGCGCGATCAACGCAACGATGCCCTGGCCGTTGGGTGGGATCTCGTGCACGGTGTAGCCGCGGTAATCGCCGGCGATGGTGCCGACCCAGTCGGCGCGATGGGCGGCGAGGTCGTCGGCCAGCATCGCCCCGCCGTTCGCGGTCGAGTGGGCTTCGAGCCTGGACGCGAGTTCGCCGCGGTAGAACGTCTCGCCGCGGGTTGCAGCGATCGCTTCGAGCGTGTCGGCGTGGTCGGGCAACGTAACCAGTTCACCTGGCCGCGGTGCTCGCCCGCCGGGCATGAAGGTCTCGGCGAATCCGGGTTGCGACTCGAACATCGGGGCCTGGGTTGCCCACTGGTCGGCGATTGTCGGCGAGAGGAGAAAGCCGTTGCGGGCGTATGCGATTGCCGGCTCGAACAGCCGCTCGAACGGCAGCTTGCCGAACTTGGCATGCAACTCGACCCAGGCCGAAACGGCACCGGGGACGGTGACCGAGTTCCACCCGAGCAGTGGAACACCCTTACCGCCGAAGTACTCCGGCGTCCACGCCGCCGGGGAGCGGCCGGACGCGTTCAACCCGTGCAGGTCACGACCGTCCCACACGATGGCGAAGGCGTCCGATCCGATTCCGTTGGACACCGGTTCGACCACCGTCAACGCGATCGCGGTGGCGATCGCCGCATCGACCGCGCTGCCGCCGCTTGCGAGCATCCGAAGACCCGCCTGCGCGGCGAGAGGTTGCGACGTACACACGACGTCGGCCGCCAACACCGGCTTGCGTGGCCAGGCGTACGGAAGTTCCCATCCGAACGGCTGCACCGACTCAGTCTTGCAGCGCAATGCGACGTCAGCAACCAGTCAATATCGTCGATGCAACGGTAGCTGATACGATTTACGCTTTAAGTCTTTTTTGTAAACCCGCACGCAGCCGAACCGAAGGTCGATCTCATGCCCAAGCCCGTCATCGTCAGTGCAGTCCGGACCGCCATCGCGACGTCGTTCAAGGGTTCGCTGGTCAACACCACGCCGGAGCTACTGGCGACCACGATCCTGCAGGAGGTCGTCCGCCGCTCCGGCGTCGAGGTGTCCGACATCGACGATGTGATTTTCGCCGAATCGCATTACGGCGGAGGCGATATGGCGCGCTACGCGGCATGCGCCTCGGGCATGTCAAACGTACCGGGGCAGGCCGTCAACCGGCACTGCGCGGGTAGCCTCACCGCGGTCGCTAATGCGGCCGCGCAGATCGGTTCCGGAGCCGAGAAGGTCGTGGTCGGCGGTGGCGTGCAGTCGCTGTCGATGACCCCGGTGATGAACTGGCGCATCCCCGGTCCGACCCTGGAATTCGAGGAGCGCTGGATTCCGCCGACCCACGTCGAGACGCCCGATGCGCCGGGCCGCGACATGTCGATCACCGTCGGGTGGAACACCGCGCAGGCCGTCGGGATCAGTCGCGAGGAAATGGACGCCTGGGCGTTCCGTTCACATCAGCGTGCCGTCGGAGCCATCGACAGCGGTGCCTTCGTCGACGAGATCGTCCCACTCAAGATCAAGGGCCTCGACGACGCGCTGATCGAGTTCAGCGTCGACGAGCACCCGCGTCGCGAGACAAGTCTCGAGAAGCTCGCTTCGCTGAAGGTGCTGCACCCGGAGATCGAGGGCTTCTCGATCACCGCGGGCAACAGCAGCGGGACCAACGACGCGGCCGCCGCGCTGACGCTGGCCGACGAGGATTTCGCCACCGCCCACGGGCTCAACGTGCGGGGCTCGGTCAAGGCGTGGGCCTCGGCCGCTGTCGACCCGCGGGACACCGGTCTTGGCGCGGTGAAGGTGATCGGCAAGGTGCTGGACCGGGCCGGCCTGGCGCCCGGCGACGTCACGTTGTGGGAGATCAACGAGGCGTTCGCGTCGGTGCCGATCGCCGCGTGCCGCGAATACGGCCTCGACGAAGACCGGGTCAACATCTACGGCAGCGGATGCAGCCTGGGCCACCCGATCGCGGCCAGCGGCGCCCGGATGCTGACCACACTGGTGTACGAGTTGGGCCGTCGCGGAGGAGGAATCGGTGTGGCGGCGATGTGCGCCGGCGGCGGCCAGGGGGGCGCGGTCGTGATCGAGGTCTAGCGCGCTTCGATCAGCCGGCCGGCGTGATCGAGAATGCAGTTCAGGCCGTACTCGAAGTTGATGTCGTCGGCGACACCGATGCGGTGGCCCTGCTGTGTCAGCTGGGCGATCAGCGGCATGGTCTGCGGGTCGATGACCGAACGTTCAGTGCGACGGTAGGTTTCGGCGCTGCCAGATTTGTCCTGCAGCCGCTCCAGAACCGCCGCGCCCCGGGTGTGCACGGAGATGCTGGCGTAGGTGTCGAAGGCGTCCTCCGGCGACAGACCCGCCTCCACCAAGGCGGCGATCGCCTTCTCGAGTTTCTCGAAGGCCGCCAGTGTCGCCTCGCGCCCGAAAGAGCCGCGGATCAGGATCAGATCGCACAGGATGGGGTTGTCGCGAAACGTCCGACGCATGTTATGGGCGTGATCGTGCAACGAGGTTCGCCAGTCGTGGCCCCCGACGAATGGTGTAGCGAAGTCGTACTGTCCCAGCGCGCGGTCGGTCATCGCGTCGAGCAGATCGTCTTTTTTTCGGAAGTACCAGTAGATGCTCGTGACCCCGACATCGAGATGCTTGGCCAGCAGAGGCATGCTCAGTCCGTCGACAGATACTTCACCGGCGACGTCGAACGCGCCGTTGACGATTTCATCGACGCTGATTGATCCGCGTTCACGCCGTTGTCGCTTGTCCGCGGCGGCCTGCCTCGCCAATTCGGATCACCTCCAGGTACTGCGGCCATCATCTACGGCGCGTTATCGTAACAAATATGGTAAAGCTTCTGGTACTGCACGCAGTTGGCTTGGTGGGAACCGTCAGGCGGTGAGCAGCGGCGCCATCCAGGTCAGTTCCGCGGGCAGTTGTGAGCTCCAGAACGACGCGTCGTGGCCGCCGGGGGAGAAGCCGCCGGCCGGCGGATGGGGCAGTTGCGCGACGAATTGTTTGGTCGCGCTGTAAAACGGATCGCTGTCTCCGCAGTCCACTCTGACCGGAATGGAGGCCAGCGCCGGCATGCCGAAGACCGAGTCGGCCGCAAAGTCGCCGGGCCCGTCGAAGGCGCCCGGTGCGGCCGCGCCCGGGGACATCCATAGCGCCGGGCTCACCGCACAGATGGCAGCGGTCCGGCCCGGCCCGAGCCGGCCACCGAGCAGCAGTGCGCCGTAGCCGCCCATCGACCACCCCAGGAAGCCGACTCGCGATGTGTCCAGTCCCTGCCCGCCCAGCATCGGGATGAGTTCGTCCAACACCATTGCGCCACTGTCTTCGCCGGAAGCTCTTTTGTGCCAATAACTTCCGCCACCATCGACAGCGACGACAGCAAAGGGTGGCAGACCGGCGCCCACCGCCTGCGCCAGGCCCTGCTCGACGCCGCCCGCCATCACCGTGGCCGCGTTACTGCCCTTGCCGTGCAGTGCGATCACCGGTCGTAGCGGTTTGGTCTGCCCTGGCGGTCGGGCGATCGACCAGTTGGTGGCGACGCCACCGCGCGCGGCTGACACAAACGAGCCGGTCACCATCGTGGGGGCCGCTGGAGTATCGAGTGGCGGGCGGGGCGCCAGCGGCGGGCGGGGCGCAAGTGGAATCCCGGTACCGGCCATCGTCACGGGTGTGGCCAGCGCCGCGCGGGCGGGCAGCAGCCGATCGAGCGAGTAGGCGCCGAGTGCCCCGGTCGCTGCTCCCGCGCCCAGACGCAGCACGGCGCGGCGGCTCATCTCCGGCATGCGCGCCCTCATAAAGCGCCCCTGGGCGTCCGCGGTCCGCCGAACGACCGACGATGGTTTCTTTGGAAAGCCCGATGCGGCGCCATTTTGGCTGGCACCATGACCTAGGTGACAGCAGCAGTGGCTCCAGACGGGGACGTCGTTCCCCGGGCAGCCGTCGCCGCCCCCCAGGTCGTCCCGGCCGCGCCGAAGGCTGTGGCAGCCCCCAAAGGAGCCGTCACACCCAAGGGTGAGCGCCGGCGGTACGCGCTGGTCAACGCGGCCGCCGAATTGCTGCGCGAGGGTGGCTTCGAGGCGGTGCGGCACCGCGCCGTGGCCCGGCGCGCGGGACTGCCGCTGGCATCAACCACGTACTACTTCTCCAGCCTCGACGACCTGATCGCCAGTGCGGTAGCCCATATCGGGATGCTGGAGGTGGCACAGTTGCGGGCGCAGGTGGCACCGCTGTCCCGTCGCCGCCGCAACGCCGACAAGACCGCCGATTTGCTGGTCGACCTGCTTGTCGGAGGCCGATCCGAGCCACAACTGACCGAGCAACTGATATCCCGCTACGAACGGCACATCGCCTGTGCCCGCCTGCCCAGCCTGCGCGAAATTCAGCGCCGCAACATGCGTCAGCGGGTCGATGCGGTCGCCGAAGTGATCGAACGGTCGGGACGCTCGGCGCGCCCGGAAGTCGTGTCGGCGTTGATCTGCACCGTCGACGGCGCGGTGGTCTCGGCATTGGTCGATGACCGTCAGGACCCGCGGGCCGCGGCGCGATCAACGGTGATTGATGTCATCGATTCGGTGGCGCCATTCGACCGTCGACCTGTGGATATCTGATTGTCCCACTATCCTTTCACGCGCCCCGCGGGCCGTTGAGCCGTTGGCGCAGCGCGCTCGGGCAAGGTCGGCGTCACGATGTAGCCGCTCGCGTAGTCGCCGTAGATGGTCACGTCGGCGGGCCGCTGGTATGAGTACAGCCCGACGTAGGCGCACAGCACGGCGTCGACGGGATCCTCGTCGCGGTCGAGTTGCGCCGGCCGGGTCGCGGCTTCGACGCGTTTGCGCAGTTCCACCCACGACAGGTGGTAGTTCACCCGCAGCCCGGGGGTGGCCGTGTCGAGACCCTCGATCAGCGTCATCAAACGCAGCAGCTCGCGCTGACGCGTTGCGAACGACCCCCTCTTGTATTTCAGGGTCTTCGCCAGACCGAACAGTGCGATGGTCGCCGGATGCGGGTAGACCTCGATGGCCCGCCGCGGCGAGGTGGACGCCGGATTCATGTCGAGCGTCAGCGCGGTCGCGATGCGCGCGGCACGCGGATGGGTGAGCGCCGGGTTCGTGGTGTTGGCCGGATGCGCGCCCGCCTCGAAACGGCGGAAGTCGCGGTTGAGGGCCGCCTCGCACGGCCGTGACCCGGACGGATTGCGGACCACCAGCGGCGCGTCGATGGCGACCAGACAGGCGTCGCTGACGTAGGGCTCGATCGCCGTCGCGATGCTGGCATCGTCGTGCGCGGCGCTGACCTGCAGCAGCCGTCCTTGGGCGTCGAGGACTGCGACGCCGGTGTTGTTCCTTTCACCCCAGGCGAGATCGAGCCCGATAAAGTGCATGAGGTCACTGTGCCCGATCGTCGCGCCGTTAA
>NZ_JBYCLA010000442.1:0-11241 GCF_057473665.1 Mycobacterium sp. TH-M25 | reverse complement strand
CGCTTCGTCAACGGTTTCGACGATCCGGGCGACTTTTACCACTGGTTCATGACCCCGAACGCCGGTGCTGAGTACTTAAACACCGTACGCGACAATGCGCTGACAGCTTTGGAGCATTAATGTATGACGGTCCTCGATTCACGTACCAACAACAAAGTCTCTACGGCTTCAAGGGATTGCTGACTGCCCGTCGTTGGTCGAGGTAGTAGCTATGAACCTCAACGACGTTCTCGCACAAGCACTTCGTGTCAATGGCGTCGAAGTGATGTTCGGGGTCATGGGTGATGCGAACATGTACCTCGTTGACTCGTTTCATCGAAATGAGAAGGGTCAGTTCGTTGCGTCGGCGAACGAAAGCGGAGCGGTATTGATGGCAGCTGGATACGCTGCGGTAACGGGCAAGGTCGGAGTGGCGACTGTGACGCACGGCGCAATCGCTAACTGTGTAAGTAGCCTCCTAGACGCGGCCCGGGGCCGCTATCCTTTGCTGGTGGTAGCAGGCGACACCGCTCGCTACGACGCCTACAACCTCCAGAACATCCCGCAGCGTGAGGTCGTCATGCCGTCGGGGGCGGGCTATCGGCAGGTACGCGCGCCCGACACCGCCGTGATCGATCTGACTGGTGCGCTCACACAGGCGGCCAGCGAGCGTCGACCAGTCGTGCTTGAATTGCCTGCCGACTTCCAGCAGGTCGAAGTTGCAGGGGGAGTCGGCCGGCCACAGCGGGTCGCCCGTGGCGTGCTCTGTCCGGTGGTCGAGGGCCTCGAAGACGCCGCGGGGATGATCATCGGCTCTAATCGGCCACTTGTCATCGGCGGGCGCGGTGCCGGCGCACCGGGCACTGCGGACACGCTCCGGCGATTCGCTGAGCGCATCGGCGCACCTGTGGGGACCACGTTGCGTGGTAAAGGCCTGTTCGCCGGCGACCCTTACGACATCGGCATCGTCGGCACTTTATCGCACCCGATTGCGTCCGAGGTGATCGGGCGCGCTGACTGCTTCGTCGTCTTCGGTGCAGCGCTTAGCGCCCTGACCACGTTAAAGGGCGAATTGCTCACGGGGAAGCGAATTGTCCAGGTCGATACCGACGAGTCCGCCTTCGGTCGCTATTTCCCGGTGGACACTGCGATCGTCGGTGACGCGGCGGCGACCGCAATGGGTCTGATCTCCCTGATGGACCAAGCAGCGGCATCGCCGTCTGGTTTCCGCAGCCCCGATCTCGCTCGGCGGATCTCCGGCTGGAAGGAACAGGACCGCGCAAAGGCGGACGGAGAGGGGCCGCTCAATCTCACGGGCGTCCTGCACAAGATCAACGAGATTGTTCCACGGAAACGCACACTCGCGATCGACGGTGGCCGCTTCTCACACGAGGCTTTACGTATCCTCGAAGTGGACCGGCCGTGGAATTACGTTCACTGTCTCAACATCGGACATATTGGGATGAGCACTAGTTACGGCATTGGTGCCGCGAAAGGCCGTCCCGACATACCGTGCCTGGTCGTCGCTGGCGACGGCGGCTTCATGCTCGGCGGGCTCGCGGAGTTTAACACCGCGGTGCGCAACCGGCTCGACGTGGTGGTGTTGGTGTTGAACGACGGCGCGTACGGCGCTGAGTACTACCGGTTCGTAGAACAAGATCGGGATCCGGCGCTTGCGACATTCGATTGGCCCTCTTTCGCGACGGTGGCTTCAGCCCTAGGCGGCACGGCGCTACGGATCGAACAGTGGCCTGATTTCAAGAAGTTAGAGGAGGCCGTGCGCCCTGGATGCGGGCCAATCCTTGCAGAGGTAATCCTCGATGTCGATTCGATCCCAGACCCCGGCGAGCACTGACCGGGCGAAGGAGCGCGAGGACGTCAAGCAAAGATCGCTGGATGTCGATCAGCGTGCGCGCGGCTGCAAGAGTTGGAGGGGCGAGCCGTCGTGTGAGCTGTCAACCAACTCGCGGTAGCGAGCGTCAACGACGCACCCGGGCCCACCGCTGCCAACGGTCAATCGAACAGGTCTGGCTGTTCGCGACTAATGCGCTCATAAATCGGCTGGAAGCTGAACCATCCGACGAAGTGTGTTCCAATCTGTCCGGCAGTTCGTTCGGCCATCTGCGACTCGATCAACACTGGGGTACCAGCGGCTTCGGCCATGAGTTGCGCCTGGCATGAACGTTCCATTGTGATGAACCACCACGCTGCCTCTTCGACGGAGCGGCCGACCGTCAGCAAGCCGTGGTTCCGCAGTATGATCGCTTTACGATCACCTAGGTCGTGGGCGATCCGCTTCCCCTCTTCCAGATCCAGAACGACGCCAGAGTAGTTGTCGAACAATGCGTGGTCGCCATAAAACGCACATGCATCCTGCGTGATCGGGTCGAGAAGCCGGCCAAGAGTCGACCAACTCTTGCCATAGACAGAGTGAGCATGAGCTGCGCTTACGACGTCTGGACGAGCCATGTGCACCTGGGAATGGATAGCGAAAGCTGCCCTGTTCACCGGGCGATCGCCTTCAACGACCTCACCATCGTGGCGCACCAGCAGTAGATCTCGGACACGAATGTGACCGAAGTGCATCCCGAACGGGTTCACCCAGAAATGGTCAGTGAACTCGGGATCGCGTGCAGTGATGTGACCAGCGACACCCTCGTCGAACCCGCATTTGCTGAACATCCGGAAGGCGGCCGCTAAGTTCCGTTTGCGATGAAGCCGCTCTTCGTCGATCGTGTGATTCTTTTCGGGTAGCAGTGTCGCGGCATCGCCAGTGGCAATTTTCTCGACGAACTGCATATCTTCCTGGGACATAGTTCCTCCTTACCTTTCGCCATCAGAACGGTAACCCCGGCACCAGGGAGATCAGGGGGATCAGGGGGTGACGCTTTATCAAACTCCGCATAATGACGCCTGTTCACTAGTTTGTTAGCCGATCAACTGTCGGGATAGTCGGGATGTCGCGATGCCAGCCGGTAGGAGCCTGAATGGAAAACGAGGGGTTCGCCGCCTGGTGCGTCATAGGTCTCGACTTCGCCCAATAAGATGATGTGGTCACCCGCTTCGACCCGTTGGACCGTGCGGCATTGAAATGTGGCCAATGCACCCGCTAACAATGGCGCACCGCGACAACCCTCAGTGACCGAAACACCTAAGAATTTGTCGACGGCCGGCGTTGAGAACTGGCGTGATAGGTCGTGTTGGTCGGCGCGGAGGATATTTACCGCGAAATGACCAGCGGCCGTCAAGTCCGGTAGGCTGGGAGCTTTCTTGGCAAGGCACCACAAGATTAGCGGGGGGTCCATGGAGACTGAACTGAACGAGTTCGAGGTTACGCCGATCTTGCGGCCGTCGGGAGCGCGGCTCGTGATGACGGCAACCCCAGTGGCGTACTGACCGAGCGCGCGACGCAGTTCCCGGGTATCGAAGCGGCCTGTGTCGGCTCGCCGCTTCTCGGCAAGGATGCGCTGAGCTTCTTCTGCGTCATACCACCAGTTCTGTGTGGTACGGGGGTCGTTGAAAGCTTCCACAATGCTCGCCGCGAGGCTAGGTGAGTTGCTGGCATGTTCGAATAGCGAGAGCACATGTGGCATGGGCGGGCGAAGCATGGCGTTGGTCCAGGTAACCGCCCACTGTGCCCATCCGCGCCAGAATTTGTCAAAGGCCTTTTCCATCCAGTCCCGATCGAATTCGTTATCGCCGCGCTCCACGACTGCGTCGAGATAGATACCGGCAGCCTGTGCCGCGTTATTTGAACCTTGCGCAGTAACAGGGTCGTTGAGCACCACGGCATCGGCCATCCCGAGCACATGAGCCCCCGACGGTAAGATCCCGACGGGATGGCGCACAATGGGTGTCGTGCGCGCACGCAGGACAGCGCCGTCGTCGGTAAGCTCGATGGCTCCGCACCGCGCCCACTCGTGCGGGAAATGCTCAGCCAGGATTTCTTTGACACGGTCTAGGTGCTGTCTCGGTGAGCGGACGTCACACCAATGATCGAGTGGACCACCAGGTACGGCTTCAAGTACGACGATGTGACAGGGGCCTGTGATGGTGAGCGCAGGTAGGATAAAGCACTCTCCAACACCGGGTATCAGGTTGATCGACATGTCGGCGCCATCGGGGTGTTGGGCCAGCTTTCGCACATAGGCGATTGCGATCGTTCGCTGCGGCCGGTAGAACCGGGACTTCTCACGGTCAGGTGAGAAGAGCCTTCCGAGGTCACCCTTGCCGGTGGAGACGATTACCAGATCGTGGTTGTCGGCTAATTCCTCCAGTTCGGAGATACCTACCTTGGAAATAATTAGCTCACCACCGGACGCGGCGAATTCGTCTAACCAGGCTGAGCATTTAACTCGCTGATCCACCGATTGCGCGTAGTACTGCAATCGGGTGGTGAAGCTGCCGTGTGATTTCACCTCAATGGAGACTTGTTCGATTCGAGGACATATCTGCGCCCAATTGTCTGCGCCGAGTTGCCGTTCGATGGACAGGCCCGAGTCGAACATGCATTGGCTGGACATGACGGATCCGAACCGGAGTTCGGTCGACGTGCGGTCCGTCACCAACGTCACGTTGTAGCCCCGCCTCAGCAGACTGCACGCAAGTAATGCGCCGGACTGGCCGGCCCCGACAATAGCAATTGGACGCTCCTTGATTGGCTTCCCGCCTATGGGACTCATGGCACCGTTCCAGCCTTCATCCAAAGCTGGGCGGTTGTCCCACTCACGGGTCGCCAACGGCGGTGCCGGGTGCCCTGCTCGCCCTCGCGAATCAGCTCCAAGCGCGGTCGCGGCCCGTCGGTCCGGCCCGTGAAGGGCTTCCTGCTGCCGGCCTTGAACTGGTCGGGCCAGTCCGCTCCGCGGCCGGCATAACCTTGGTCGGCTGCAGCGTGCAGCGCCCAGTGCGGGTTGTAGAGATACGTGCGGCCGATGGCCACGAGGTCGGCGCGTCCCGCGAGCAGCACCGAGTTGACGTCGTCGTAGGAGGAGATCGCGCCGACCGCGACGACGGTGACGCCGTACTTCTTTCCGATCTCGTTGCGGATCCGGTCCGCGAAAGGGGTCTGGTAACTGCGGCCGTAGGCGGGCTTCTCGGACTTGACCACCTGGCCGGTGGAGACATTGATGGCGTCCACGCCGTGCTCGGCAAAGGCGCGGGAGATCTCCACGGCCTCATCGATGTCGTTGCCGCCCTCGAACCAGTCGGTCGCCGAGATCCGCACCGACAGTGGGCGGCCCGCAGGCCACGCCGCGCGCACGGCTTTCAAGACCCGCAGCGGGAAGCGCAATCGATTCTCCAGCGTCCCGCCGTACTCGTCGGTGCGGTGGTTCGACAGCGGCGACAGGAACGACGACAGCAGATACCCATGAGCACAGTGCAGTTCGAGTAGGTCAAACCCGGCACGCGCGGCGGCCCGCGTGGACTCGATGAACTCCGCCACGACCTTGTCGAGGTCGGCTTCGGTGACCTCGCGAGGGACCTGGCTCACAGGCGTGTATGCCAGCGGCGACGGCGCGATGAGCTCCCAGTTTCCTTCGTCGAGCGGCTCGTCGATGCCCTCCCACATCAGCTTGGTGGAACCCTTGCGGCCCGAATGCCCAATCTGCACACCGATCTTCGCGGTGCTCTGGGCATGGACGAAGCTGACAATCCGCGTCCAGGCTGCCTCCTGCTCAGCGTTGTACAAGCCGGTGCAGCCGGGGGTGATCCGGCCCTGGGGCGAGACGCATACCATCTCCGTCATCACCAGCCCAGGCCCACCGAGCGCCTTGCTGCCCAGGTGCACCAGGTGGAAATCGTTGGGCACCCCGTCGACGGCCGAGTACATGTCCATCGACGACACCAAGATCCGGTTCTTCAACTCCAACTGCCCGATCCGGTACGGCTGGAACATCGGCGGCGCATCCAACGGGCCGCCTGCGTGTTCGGGAACTCCCCCGCTGCGCAGCTGCTCCTCGGCATACCAGCGGTCAAGGTCCGCCACGAACTCTTTGTCACGTAAACGCAGGTTGTCGTACGTGATCCGACGACTGCGGGTGAGGATGTTGAAGGCGAACTGCTGCGGCTCCTGATCAGTGTACTGGCCGATGTTTTCGAACCACTCCAGGCTGGCCTGCGCCGCACGCTGGGTGGATAGCACCACCGGACGGCGCTCAGCCTCATAGGCTTCCAATGCCTCGTTCAGAGCGTCGTGCTCGTGCAGGCAGGCGACCAGCGCCAACGCGTCCTCCATCGCGAGCTTGGTACCGGAGCCGATCGAGAAGTGCGCGGTGTGTGCGGCGTCGCCGAGCAACACTACGTTGCCGCGGCGCCAGGTCTCGTTGCGCACGGTGATGAAGTTGGCCCACCTAGAGTTGTTGGTGAGCGCCTCGTGTCCGTCGAGGATGTCGCCGAGCAGCTCGGTGACCAGCGCAATCGAGCGCTCGTCGCTCTCGCCAGGGGCGAACGGCCGATCCGCGAATTCCGCGAAGCCGGCTCGCTGCCACACCTCGTCGCGCATCTCCACGATGAAGGTGCTGCCGTCGGTGCCGTACGGGTAGCCGTGAACCTGCATGATGCCGTGCGGCGTCTCGCGAATATAGAATTTGAAGGCCTCGAAGACCATGTCGGTGCCCAACCACATGTATTTGTTGTGCCGGCGGTCGAGGCTCGTCCCGAAGTCCTCGCAGTAGCGGTCACGGATGGTCGAGTTCACTCCGTCGGCAGCCAGCACGAGGTCATAGTCCGCGCTGAGTTGCTCGATGTCGGGTGCAACGGTGTTGAAGTGCACAGGAACACCCAGCTCGCTGCAGCGCTGCTGCAGTATCAGCAACAGGGTCTTGCGGCTCATCGCCGCGAAACCCTGCCCACCCGAGCTGTACACGGTGCCACGGAAGTGGATGTCGATGTCATCCCAGCTTGCGAACGTCTCCTCCATCCGTCGGTAGACCGTGGTGTCCGCGTGCTCGATACCCCCGAGCGTCTCGTCGCTGAACACCACACCGAATCCGAAGGTGTCATCTGCGGCATTGCGCTCCCACACGGTGACCTCGTGAGCAGGGCACAGTTGCTTGGCAAGCGCTGAGAAGTACAGGCCGCCGGGACCTCCCCCGACTATCGCGATTCGCATGGCGCCTCCCTGCCGACGTCTTCTCGTTCACTATATAGTGTATTTTTGACTATCGTCAAAAATACGTTGGAGGGTTGTTGCGGATGCGGGCCACAGCGGGCCGTTGGGCGGTGGCCGGTCGTGTCCGCCACCGGGCTGTCGAGTCGCCCGGTCATCGCGCGGGCATGCGCGGGTCGATGAGCTTGTTGCGCTGCAGCTTACCGGTGCTGGTGTACGGCAGAGTGGTCCGGAACTCTATGCTGCGCGGGTATTTGTAGGGTGCCAGAAGCTGTTTCACATGATTTTTCAGCTCGAGTGCCTTCGCGTCGTTCCCGACCACGCCGGGCCGCAGGACAACCGCGGCGTGCACGATCGCGCCGCGGTCCGTGTCGGGGATCCCGATCACGGCGCACTCGGCGACGTCGGGATGCTGTTGGAGCGCACGCTCCACCTCGGGTCCGGCGATGTTGTACCCGGACGAGATGATCATGTCGTCATTGCGGGCCTGATACCAGAAATAGCCGCCCGCATCGCGAACGTAGGTGTCACCGGTGATGTTCCAACCATCCTGCACATATTCGGCCTGCCGAGGGTCGTTGAGATAGCGGCAACCGGTCGGTCCGATCACTGCCAGCCGACCCGGTGTGCCGTCAGGCACGGGGCGGCCGTGCTCATCGACGATGGCCGCGCGAAATCCCGTAACCACGCGGCCGGTGGCGCCGGGCCGGATGTCCGCGCCCTCGGCGGAGATGAATATGTGCATCATCTCGGTCGCCCCGAGGCCATCGATGATGCGGATCCCGGTGCGCTCGTGGATCTCCCGCCACACGGATTCGGGTAGATGCTCGCCGGCGGACACGCAGCGGCGCAGTCCGGCGAGCGCGTCGATGTTGTCGGTTCGCAACAACGCCCGGTACGCGGTGGGGGCGGTGAACAGAATGGTCGCACCGTACTGGCGTACCGCGGCGGCAAGCTCGTCCGGTGTGGGCTTCTCGAGCAGTAGCGTGGACGCCCCGACATGCAGGGGAAAGATAACCAGCCCCCCGAGCCCGAAGGTGAAACCCAAGGGTGGGGTTCCGGTGAACACATCATCGGGGGTCGGGTGCAGCACGTGGCGGGAGAACGTGTCGGCGACCGCGAGGACATCCCGGTGGTACTGCATTGTAACTTTAGGCTTCCCGGTGGTTCCCGACGTCGGTGCCAGCAGCGCGACGTCGTCGGCAGCCGTGTCCACGTTGGTGAACTCGCCGGACTTCAACGTCGCCCGTGCCACCAAGTCGCCGCTCCCGGCGCCGCCGTATACAACGGTGATCACCTCGCCGGCGGCCTCAAGCAGGTCGGCGACGATCCGGTGATCGCACAATGCGATCACCGGATGGGTCAGGTCGATGAGCTTGCGTAGCTCGACGCTGCGCAGTAGTGGCACCGTCGTAACGGCCACGCCACCGGCTTTGAGCACACCGAGCCAGCAGGCGACGAGCCAAGGAGCGTTCGGTCCGCGCAGCAGCACCCTTCCGCCGGGGATCAGCCCGAGGTCCTCGGTGAGCACCTGCGCAACCTGATTGGAACGTCGCAGCAGATCCCCGTAGCTCCACGATTCGGTCGCCGACATCAGGCAGGGCCGATCGCCGAATTCGCGCACCTTGTCGTCGAGCAGCACGGTGGCGCAGTTCAGCCGCTTCGGGTAGCGCAACTCCGGGAGAGTGAACTCGAACCGGGGCCACTGCGCCCGCGGCGGCAAGTTGTCCCGACAGAAGGGATCGAGATGCGCGGTCACGGCCAGCGCTGATGCAGTCCGGGCCATAACCGACCTTCCCGCAAGAATTCAAGCACCGATCTGAGTATATCTGATTCTGGACGGACGTCAAGCAGAGACCATATACATATTGTGTGTGCCCCTGCTGCGGTCGGGGGTCCCCGAGAGAAGGTTTACGGGAGACGACGACTGTCGCCGACGTCGCCGCCCGATGGGCTGCCCTCATCGCGGACGGTTCGAGGGCGCAGTATTGGGAACGGTTCTGCGAGGCCCTGCCCGCGACGCTACGCAGGTAATCGATCGGATCAGGCGGGCACGTAGGCCACGCCCTGGATCTCGACCAGTGCCTCGAGGTCCCACAGGCGAGTCACACCGATCGCGGCCGTGGCGGGATAGGTATCGCCGATCAGCCGCTTCCACACCCGACCGATCTCGCGGCCGTGCGCCTTGTAGTCGTCGACGTCAACGAGATAGATGGTCAGACTGACCAAGTCCCGCGGTGAGCCCGCAGCGGCCCGCAGCGCCGTCAGCAGGTTCGTGAGCGCCCTTTCGAACTGCTCAACGATGGTGTTACCCACGATTTTTCCGTCCACATCGAGTGCGGTCTGCCCGGCCAGATGGACCGCGCTGCCGCCGCCGGCGCGCATCGCGTGCGAGAAGCCCGACGGCTTACCGAGCGCGGGTGGGTTGATGTGTTCGATGCTCACTGGCGCACCATCCTTGTGTCGGTGGTCTCATGACTGAACCGTTCCTCCGTCGACGTTGATTCCCTGCCCGGTCACCGCCCCGTTGAGTACGCAGAAGTGCACTGCCGCGGCGACCTCTGCCGGGTCGATGAGCCGGCCGATCGGCTGCCGACGAGCTAGCGTGGTGCGGGCATCCTCGACGGAGCGTCCGGTCCGCTCACTGATTGCGTCGACGGTCTGATCGGTCATCGGGGTGTCCACATATCCCGGGCACACTGCGTTGACGGTGACCCCACGCCGTGCGTATTCGGCCGCGGCCGATCGCACCAGTCCCAGCACCCCGTGTTTGCTGGCGGTGTACGCGCTGACCTGGGCCTCGCCCCGCTTGGCGACCACCGAGGCGATCACCACGATCCGGCCCCATCCGGCCCGCAGCATGGCCGGCGCCGCACGCCGGATGCAGCGGAACGGTGCGGTCAGGTTCAACTCGAGCGCGCGGTGCCACATGTCGTCAGTGGTGTCCACCAAGGATGCGGCCGCCCCGAAGCCGGCGTTAGAGACTAGAACCTCGGCCGATCCCCACCGGGCTTCCAACTCGCGGAAGATCTTCTCGACGTCATCAGGATCGGTGACGTCGGCCGCGATGGCCATGGCCGCGCCGCCCACCGCGGCCGCGACCTCGTCGAGATCCCGCTTCGATCGAGCCACCAACGCCACCCGGTGCCCCTCCGCCACCAAGCGTTCGGCGACTGCGCGGCCGATCCCCTGGCTCGCCCCGGTCACCAGGCAGGTCCGAGCGATTGTCACCGGAACGCCGGGATTCCGGTGACGGCCTGACCCAGGCTCAGTGCGTGCATCTCTTCGGTGCCCTCGTAGGTGGCCACCGTCTCCAGATTGGCCATATGCCGCATCACGCTGTGTTCCAGCGTGATTCCGGCGGCCCCCAGCATACCGCGCGCGAGGCGTGCCACCTCGAGGGCGTTGTGGACGTTGGCGAGTTTGCCGTAGCTGATCTGCGCCGGATGCACACCGCGATCGTCCTTGAGCCGACCGATCTGCATGGCGACCAGCTGTGCGTTGTTCACCGCTATCACCATGTCGGCCAGCTTGCGTTGGGTGAGCTGGAACGCCGCGAGGGGTTTGCCGAACTGCCGCCGTTGCATCGTGTAAGAGAGTGCTTCCTGGTAGCAGGCGCGGGCGGCGCCGGCTGCGCCCCACAGGATTCCGTAGCGCGCTTCGTTGAGGCAGCTCAACGGCCCCCTGAGCCCGCGCACCTCGGGGAAGGCTGCCGACGCCGGCAGGCGCAGGCCGTCGAAGACCAGCTCGGCGGTCACCGACGCGCGCAGCGACAGCTTGTGGTGGATCGGGTTCGCGGTGAAGCCCGCCATCTCGGTCGGGACGACGAATCCGCGGATTCCCTCGTCGGTGCCCGCCCACACCACCGCGACGTCGGCGAAGGTGCCGTTGGTGATCCACATCTTAGTGCCGTCGATCACCCAGTCGTCGCCGTCGCGCCTGGCCCTGGTACGCATCGAACCAGGGTCGCTGCCCGCAT
This sequence comes from Mycobacterium sp. TH-M25, assembly GCF_057473665.1. Classification (NCBI taxonomy): domain Bacteria; kingdom Bacillati; phylum Actinomycetota; class Actinomycetes; order Mycobacteriales; family Mycobacteriaceae; genus Mycobacterium; species Mycobacterium sp. TH-M25. The sequence goes on along the minus strand of NZ_JBYCLA010000442.1, from coordinate 175 downwards.
CGGATTCGGTGAGCCCGAAGCATCCGATCGCCTCGCCGGCCGCCATTTTCGGCAGCCACTGCTGGCGGTGCTCCTCGGTGCCCCAGTGGTGGATGGCGAACATCGCCAGCGATCCCTGCACAGAGACGAAGCTGCGCAGCCCGGAATCGACGGCCTCGAGTTCGCGGCACGCCAC
>NZ_JBYCLA010000441.1:0-6963 GCF_057473665.1 Mycobacterium sp. TH-M25 | reverse complement strand
GGCCGGCGCGGCAATGGAAGGTGTCGAGCAGCGCTTCGGAGTCGCGAATTCCGCGGTGTTCGCGGACGCGACCACGCTGACGTCAGCGGGCGCCGTCGATTCGGCGCACGACTCCTACACCAGCCTCGGCGGCCTGGTTCAGATGTTCAACATGCAGATCGGCGAGGTGGCGCCCGGCGGGGTCGGCTCGGGCCTTTACGGCATGCTGATCATGGCCATCATCACCGTGTTCGTCGCAGGGCTGATGGTCGGACGCACCCCGGAATACCTCGGCAAAAAGATCCGGCCACGCGAAATGAAGTTGGCGGCAAGCTTTTTCCCGGTGACCGAGTTACTGGTGCTGCTCGGGACCGGTATCGCAATCGGTTTGCCGGGCCCGCGGGCCGGCATGGAAAACACTGGGCCGCATGGCCTCGCAGAAGTGCTCTACGCGTTCACCTCTGCCGCCAACAAAAACGGTTCTGCTTTCGCCGGACTTTCGGTCAATACCGTCTGGTACAACACCGCGCTCGGCCTGGTCATGGCGTTGGCCAGATTCCTGCCGATGATCCTGGTGCTGGCGCTGGCCGGTTCGCTGGCCCGCCAGGGGCGTACCCCGGAGTCACCGGGCACCCTACCCACCCACCGACCGCAATTCGTCGGTCTGGTCGCTGCGGTGACGGTGGCGCTGTGCGCGTTGACCTTCCTGCCGGCCTTGGCGCTGGGCCCCCTTGCTGAAGGAATCCACTGATATGACAACAGCTCCGAGCGGTAACAGGCCGCCGTCGACGAGGTCAGTGCGTTCTCACCAAAGCGGCCCCAGTCAGGCCCGGGGCGGGGTCATCGACCCGGCATTGCTGCTCAAGTCACTGCCTGACGCGGTACGCAAATTCGATCCGCGCACGTTGTGGCGCAACCCGGTGATGCTGATCGTCGAGATCGGCGCCCTCTGGTCAACCGTTCTGACGATTCGCGGCCCTTCGTGGTTCGGCTGCATGGTCGTGTTCTGGCTCTGGCTGACGGTGCTTTTCGGCAATCTGGCCGAGGCCGTTGCCGAAGGTCGAGGCAAGGCGCAAGCCGACACACTGCGAAAGTCCAAGGCCTACACCATCGCCCGCCGCTTACGGGGCTGGGAGCCCGGTAAGGCCGGCACCGAAGAAGACGTCCGTGCACCCGAACTGCGAAGGGGCGACCTTGTCGTCGTCGAGACCGGCGAAACCATCCCCGGGGACGGCGAGATCGTGGAAGGCATTGCGTCAGTAAACGAATCGGCGATCACCGGCGAATCTGCGCCAGTGATCCGCGAGTCCGGCGGCGACCGCTCCGCGGTCACCGGCGGGACCACTGTGCTTTCGGACCGCATCGTCGTCAAGATCACCCAGGAGCCCGGCAAGAGCTTCATCGACCGGATGATCGCGCTGGTCGAGGGTGCCAACCGGCAGAAAACACCGAACGAGATCGCGCTGAACATCCTGCTGGCCGCGCTGACCATCATCTTCCTGTTCGCGGTGGTGACAATCCAGCCGCTGGCGATCTATTCCAAGGTGAACAACCCGGGCGTCCCCGACACCGCCGCCCTGACCGCCAACGGGGTCGACGGCGTGGTCTTGGTGGCATTGCTGGTGTGCCTGATCCCCACCACGATCGGTGCGCTGCTCTCGGCCATCGGAATTGCCGGCATGGACCGGTTGATCCAGCGCAACGTGCTGGCCATGTCGGGCCGCGCCGTCGAGGCGGCCGGCGACGTCGACACGCTGCTGCTGGACAAGACCGGCACGATCACCCTGGGCAACCGCGAGGCCTCGGAGTTCATCCCGGTCGCGGGGGTGACGGCCGAGGAACTAGCGGACGCCGCTCAACTGTCCAGCCTGGCCGACGAAACCCCCGAGGGCCGCTCGATCGTGGTGTTCGCCAAGGAACACTACGGTTTGCGGGAACGGCCCCCGGGCGAACTGAGCCAGGCGAAGTGGATCGAGTTCACCGCGAACACCCGGATGTCCGGTGTCGACCTCGTCGGACGACAGCTTCGCAAGGGCGCCGCGAATTCGGTCGCCAACTGGATTCGCGAACATGGTGGCGACGTCCCGACCGCATTCGGCGACGTGATGGACGGAATCTCCGCAGCCGGCGGGACGCCGTTGGTGGTGGGAGTCGTGCGCCAGGAGAACGGCGCCAAGAGTGCCGACGTGCTCGGTGTCATTCACCTCAAGGACATCGTCAAGCACGGTATGCGCGACCGGTTCGACGAGATGCGAACGATGGGCATCCGCACGGTGATGATCACCGGCGACAATCCGTTGACCGCCAGGGCGATTGCCGCCGAGGCCGGGGTCGACGACTTCCTGGCCGAGGCCACCCCCGAGGACAAGCTGGCGCTGATCAAACGCGAACAGCAGGGCGGCCGACTGGTCGCCATGACCGGCGACGGAACCAACGACGCGCCCGCGCTGGCTCAGGCCGACGTCGGGGTGGCGATGAACAGCGGTACCAGCGCGGCCAAAGAGGCCGGCAACATGGTCGATCTGGATTCCGACCCGACCAAGCTCATCGAGATCGTCGAGATCGGCAAGCAACTCCTGATCACCCGCGGCGCGCTGAGCACGTTCTCGATCGCCAACGACGTCGCCAAGTACTTCGCGATCATCCCGGCCATGTTCGTGTCGCTGTTTCCCGGGCTGGGCATGCTCAACATCATGCGGTTGCACAGCCCGCAGTCGGCGATCCTGTCCGCGGTGATTTTCAACGCGATCATCATCGTCGCGCTGATCCCGTTGGCGCTGCGCGGCGTCCAATACACTCCGAGTAGCGCGTCGAAACTGTTGAGCCGCAACCTTTATATCTATGGACTGGGCGGGATCCTCGCCCCGTTCGTCGGCATCAAACTCATCGACCTGGCAGTGCAATTCATTCCTGGGATGGGCTGAAGATGAACCTCTCGAATGTCTTCCGGCAGCACTGGGCCGCCCTGCGCGCCCTGCTGGCGTTGACGGTGATCACCGGCATCGGCTACCCGCTGGTCATCTGGGGCATCGCCCAGCTTCCCGGTCTGCACGCCAAGGCGGACGGTTCCATACTGACCGTCGACTCGCCCAATGGTTCGGAGAGGCGTGTCGGCAGCAAGCTGATTGGGCAGTCGTTCACCGACAAGAACGGCAACCCGCTGCCACGGTACTTCCAGAGCCGCCCGTCGGCCGCGGGCCCCGGCTATGACCCCACCGCATCCGGCGCCAGCAATCTGGGTCCGGAAAGCATCCTCGACACTCCCGCCGATCCGGCCAAGCTGACTCCCGGTACCGATCCGACAGATGCCGGCTTTAAGCCCAGTCTGCTGACTCAGGTGTGCTCGCGCAGCCGGGCGATCGGCATTCTCGAAAAGGTCGATGGATCGAGGCCGTTCTGCACCGGTGGCGGCGTCGGCGCCGTGCTCTCGGTGATCGGGCCGCGGGACCGCGCCGGCAACATCCCCTACCCCGTCACGGTGGTAAGCGTCAACCAGCCCTGCGCAACGCCCGGCAGCCCGCCCACCGTGGTGTTCCAGCGGGTCTACCAGGGAGTGGCGGTGCAGTGCGCCCAGTACGGTCGCGACTACGCGGTCGGTCTTCTCGTACCGATTCGCGGCTCGGCGCCCGAACAGCCTGAGGTGCCGCCGGACGCGGTCACCGCCAGCGCCAGCGGCCTGGATCCCGACATCTCGTCCGCCTACGCCGAGCTTCAAGTGGCCCGAGTGGCCCGCGCTCGCGGCATCAGTGTCGGACAGGTCCGCGACGTGGTACGCCACAACCAGCACGGCCGGGTAGCCGGCTTCGTCGGCGAGCCAGTGGTGAACGTCCTGGCGGTCAATCTCGAGTTGGATCGCCTCGCCCCGGTGAAATCGTCGCCCTCCAGTGGATGATGGCAAGGTGACCTCCGTAGACGAGCCGGCGACCTACGACGCCGGCCGGGCGAACCCGCAGCGCCGCGGTGAGCTGCGTATCTACCTCGGTGCGGCGCCGGGCGTCGGCAAGACCTGCGCGATGCTGGGTGAGGCGCACCGCAGGCTGGAGCGCGGCACCGACGTCGTCGCGGCGGTGGTGGAGACGCACGGCCGCAAGAAGGTCGCCGAGCTCCTCAAGGGCATCGAAGTCATTCCACCGCGCTACATCACCTACCGTGGAACCAGCTTTCCCGAACTCGACATCGAGGCGGTGCTGGCACGCAATCCCGAAGTGGCACTCGTCGACGAATACGCCCACAGCAACATCCCGGGCAGCACACACGAAAAGCGTTGGGAGGACGTCGAAACGCTGCTCGACGCGGGCATCACAGTGGTCTCGACGCTCAACGTTCAACATCTGGAAAGCCTCAACGACGTTGTCGCCCAGATCACCGGAATCGAACAACGCGAGACCGTACCCGACGAGACGGTAAGGAAGGCAGCTCAGATCGAGCTTGTCGATATCACACCGGAAGCGTTGCGGCGCAGACTTGCCCACGGAAATGTGTACCCGCCGGAACGCATCGATGCGGCGCTGACCAATTACTTCCGCGCCGGAAACCTGACCGCGCTGCGCGAGATTGCGCTGCTGTGGCTCGCCGATCAGGTGGACGCTGCGCTGTCGAAGTACCGCGCCGACAAGAAAATCACCGACACGTGGGAGGCGCGCGAGCGGGTGGTTGTCGCGGTTACCGGTGGCCCGGGGTCGGAAACATTGGTGCGCCGGGCATCTCGCATCGCGTCGAGGTCCAGCGCACAACTCATGGTGGTCCACGTGGTCCGCGGCGACGGGCTGTCGGGGGCGTCGCCGCGTGAGATGGGCAAGGTGCGCGAGTTGGCCGGCAGCATCGGGGCCACCGTGCACACCGTGGTCGGTGAAGATGTGTCCTGCGCACTACTCGACTTTGCCCGCGAGACGAACGCCACCCAGCTGGTGCTCGGCTCGTCCCGGCGATCCCGGTGGGCCGGCATGTTCAGCGAAGGCATCGGCACGGCCACCATCAAGAATTCAGGCAAGATCGACGTCCACATGGTCACCCATGAGGCCGCCAACCGCGGTGTGGCGTTCCCGCCAATCCCGCCGCAGGCGCGGCAGGTGGTGTCCTGGCTGGCCGCGATCGTCCTGCCGCTGACGATCCTGGCGATCACGCTGCGGCTGGATCCGGCACTGGACGTGGGCGGTAAGTCGGCCTTGTTCTTCGCCGGCGTGGTCGGCATCGGGCTGCTCGGCGGCGTGGCGCCGGCGGTGGTGTCCGGGCTGTTGTCCGGGTTGCTGCTGATCTATTTCCATACCGAGCCGCGGCATTCGTTCGCGGTCAAGAACCTGAGCAACGCGCTGACGATCGTAATCCTGCTCGGTGTCGCGATGGCGATCGCGGTGCTGGTGGACGCCGCCGCCAGCCGCGCTCGGGAAGCCCGGCGGACCAGTCAGGAAGCCGAATTGTTGACGCTGTTCGCGGCGTCGGTGCTGCGTGGCGCCGACCTCGACGCGCTGCTGGAGCGGGTGCGTGAGGCCTACTCCCAACGCTCGGTGTGCCTAGTGCGGGAGGTGGACGGTCGCCTGGTTCCCGTCGCAGGCGTGGGCACCGAGTCGTGCGTGACGGTCGATGACGCCGATACCGCGGTCAAGGTCGGCGACGAGCAGTTCTGGATGCTGATGACCGGGCGCGGCCTCACCGGGCGCGACCGGCGGGTTTTGTCGGTGGTCGCGACGCAGGCGGCGGGACTGGTCAAGCGTGGCGAGCTCGCCGAGGAGGCCGGCAAGGTCAAGTCGCTCGCCGAGGCGGACGAACTGCGGCGCTTGCTGCTGTCGGCGCTAGGCCACGACCTGCGGACCCCACTGACCGCGGCGAAGGCCGCGGTGTCGAGTCTGCGGGACGAGGACGTCTGGTTCTCGCCGGAGGACACTGGCGAACTGCTGGCCACCGTCGAGGAGTCGGTCGATCAGCTGACCCTGCTGGTGGCCAACTTGCTCGACTCGTCGCGTCTGGCGGCCGGCGTGGTCCGGCCCGAGCTGACCGAGGTCTACCTCGAGGAGGTCGCGCAGCGCGCGTTGGTCGGAATCGGCGGACGCCGAACGATATACGGCCGCGCGAGCATCGACCGGGTGAAGGTCGATGTTGGCGGCGCCGTCGTGATGGGTGACGCGGGCCTGCTGGAACGCGTGCTGTCCAATATGATCGACAACGGGCTGCGCTACGCGCCCGCGAGCGTCGTGCGCGTGAACGCCGGCCAGGTCGGACCTCGGGTCTTGATCAACATCGTCGACGAAGGACCAGGCGTGTCCAAGGGCGCCGCCGAGCAGATGTTCCAGCCGTTCCAGCGACTCGGCGACTTCGACACCACCACCGGCCTGGGGCTGGGCCTGTCGGTCGCGAAGGGCTTTGTCGAGGCCATGGACGGCACCATCACCGCCTGCGACACGCCCGGGGGTGGACTGACGATTGTGGTGGATTTGGCCGCGCCCCCGCGAGCAGCGGCGCCCGTGACGCGCGCCGGCGACGATGTAGAGCGCGACGATACTGCAGCAGCGGCGCCCGTGACGCGCGCCGGCGACGATGTAGAGCGCGACGATACTGAGGAGCGGCGCCCGTGACAAAAGTACTCGTCGTCGACGACGACCCGCAGCTGCTGCGCGCCCTGCGGATCAACTTGGCTGTGCACGGCTACGAGGTGATGACCGCGCCGACCGGGTCGCGCGCCCTGGCGGTGGCCGCCGAACACCCGCCGCAGGTAGTGATCCTGGATCTGGGCATGCCCGACGTATCCGGCATCGAGGTCCTCGCCGGTCTGCGCGGCTGGCTCACGGCACCGGTGATCGTGTTGTCCGCACGCACCGATTCCTCCGACAAGGTCGGCGCCCTCGACGCGGGTGCGGACGACTACATGACCAAGCCGTTCGGCATGGACGAACTGCTGGCCCGGCTGCGCGCGGCCGTACGACGGGCAACGGTCGCCACCGGTGCGGACAACCCGGTGGTGGAAACCAAGTCCTTCACCGTCGACCTGTC
>NZ_JBYCLA010000440.1:0-14163 GCF_057473665.1 Mycobacterium sp. TH-M25 | reverse complement strand
GTCGACGTCGCCGAGCCGCCGGCGGCGGTCGAAATCGCGCCGATCTGGAATCGCATCCTCGGTCAGGTGGACCTCAGCCCACCGCACACCGCCCAGGAGCCGGGCCCGCGGGAGAAACGCCTCAACGAACTGACGGTGTTCCTCCAACACAACCGATTCGCCGACAGCACCGACATCATCCGCGCGGTGTACAACGGCGGCGCGTCGGGCAACACCGTCACCCAGCAGATCTCGCTGCTGCGCGCACGGCTGGGCGTCATCCGCGTCGGTGGGCCAAAAGCACTGCCCCCCATGAAGGACAGCGGTTACGTTCTGGACAACGCGGTCCGCTCGGACTGGATGGAGTTCGAGCGACTCGTCGAGATCCTCATCGACACCACACCCACCGCCCAGCTGGACGCTGCGATGAGTCTGGTCACCGGACCGCCGCTGGGCGGGGTGCCCCCCAGGGAATGGGAGTGGACCAAGGACCTGCGCGACGAGATCCGCGATCGCGTCGCTGGGGCTGCCGTCGTCCTGGCGGGCCGCCACCACTCAGCCAGGAAATACGGCGCCGCAGTGGAAATCGCGCGCAAGGGTCTCTGGTACGACAGCGCACGCCAAGACCTGTGGCGCGTCGGCATGCAAGCCGCGCTCGACGGCCACGACAGGGAGGCGCACAAAGCGTTGCGCAGCCAGTACCTCAGCACCGTGGCGGGCCCCGACCGGGACCCGGCCGTCCTCGATCTGACCAAACAAGCAGGGTAGGTCCACATGCATTCAATCGTTCTGTCCCAGTTCACCGATGACGACGATGAAGTCATCACCACCGCCGCCACCGACCCTCCCGCGATGTCGGTGTCGGTGCGGACCACCGGTGAAATCGTCGACGTCGACGCCCAAACCGATCGGCTGAAACCGCTTGGCGCAGACGGCCTCGGCGAACTGTTCACCACCTGCGCGCAATCGGCGTTCGCGCACCGCTACGACCCCCTGCAAGACGAGGGCTAACCCACGGTGGCCCACCTGGACGCCGAACCGGCCGACCTGCTGCGAGTCGCCGACGACTACACCGAACTGGCCACTCGGACAACACAACTGTCGCCGCAGGCGCTCGACGAGATCAAACGCATCGCGGTAACCCACGGACCCATGGGCTACCCGACCATCGTCGGGATCACCACGGGCATGGCCGCACGTCAGGCTCGACTACACGCCAAGGCCGCCGACTTCGACGTGTACGCCGAACGGTTCCGTGAACACGCCGCCGCCTACCTCGACCAGGACCACGCCAACGCCGCGCGATTAGCCGCCCTGGACTTCCCGCAAGCCCACATCGACCCGACACCGCCCCCGCGCGAGCCCGCCGAGTACCCGGTGGTGTGCTGGCTCCCCAACGCCGACGCCGATCCCGCCCAGTACTGCCCGGCCGACACCACGCGCATCGAGTATGTCGACGGTGAGGGGCAGTGGATCCAGAAGGACATCGGCACCGGAGCCAACGAAGTCGTCATGAACGGTGCGCTACCAGGCGTCGACTACCTGCCTGGCCCTCCCGCCGGGCCCGCCGCTCCGGGCATCACCGACCGGCTGTGGCCCGATGAACACGGCAATCTGGTGCACGAACACCGCCCGGACCCCGGTGAGCCGCCCACGATCGACGTACTCCCACCGGGCCGGATCAGCTGGTGACCCCCGGCAGTCGGTGTGCGCAAACAGGCCGCAACAGTCGCGGCAAACGGCCGCAGCCAGGTACAAAGGCAGTGAGGGGGCGTGCGTCGCGCGTCGGCGACGGTGAACGGCACCGTCGCCAGAACCGCCCACGAAGGGGCGGAGACGTCGCAGCGCGGCCGAGACCAAGCCCACGGGAGGAGGCGGCGATGGCAGCAACGAGCGATCCTGAACCGCCGCGCCCGCCCACGCTGGCAGCGCCCTCCCCGCGCCCCGCCCGCCTCGTCCGACGCCACGACCCGTGAGGACCTCATGACCAACCCGCTCGAACCGCAGCCGACACCCACGCCGACGCCGGACATCGTGTATCCCTCGGGTCCGGACGGTCGATACGGCGACAGCGGCCAGCCGCTGTACCCGGAGGGACACGTCGGAGACGACGGCACCTGGCAGGTCCCGCAATACCCGCCCTACATCCCCGAGTCGCAGTTCGACACGTCCCAAGGCGCGCCGCGTTCCACCCTCGACGGCATCCACGGCACGACCGACGACGATCCGGTGCGCTGGTCACCCAGCCACCCCGGCGAACTGCCGCCCTACTGGATGAACAAGTACGTGCAAGACCAGACCGACCCCGACCTGTGGTGGCCCGACAAGCGCCCCGAGGCGCCCGGCTCGACCCACCCAGCCGCGTTCCACAACGGCGACGATGCCGGCCAGGGCAGCGGAAAGCTGGACGTCAATCCGGCGGATCTGAACAACGCCGCCGATCAGTACGCGCAGCTGCAGGCCGCTGCGGCGGCGATCAGCCCCCAGGCCGTCGACGAGGTGAACCGGATCATCGCCAGCCACGGCCCGATGGGCTATCCGGTGGCCGTCGGAGTGGTCGCCGGCCTGGCCCGCCGACAAGCTCAACTGGCCGGCAAAGCAGCCGATTTCGGCGTGTACGCCACCCGGTTCAACGAGCACGCCGCGGCCTACCAGACCGGAGACAGCGAGGGCGCCGGTCTCTATCGGCAGGCGTCGACCCCCGGCGACTGGGAAGACGACGGCCCCTACGACGGCTGGCCCTGGCCGGATCCCGGTGGCGCGGCCGCCGGCCCCAACGCCGGTCCCGCGATCCCACCGGGTTTGCTCTCGACCTGACGCGCTGACCGGCGCGGGGCGAAAATTGGTGATATGCCGATCCGCCAGCGCAGGAGAAAATGAACCATGGCCGCTTTGAACGTCGACACCGACGGGTTCCGCCGCACCGGGGAACTCGTCGACCTCGCAGGCACGCTACTGGGAACCGACTTCGACGACCCGACACCCACCCCGGCCTGCGCATCCGATCCGGCGTCGGAGACCATCATGCGCAATCTCAACGCGCGCCAGGAATGGCTGCTCGGCCACGTCCGCACCGGATCCCAACAAGCTGCCAGCGCCGCCAGCGGCATGAACGACGCCGCCGCCAGCTACGAGACCGGCGATCGCGAGGGAGCCAGCTACTACACCCAGTTCGGAGGGAACTCCGGCGGCGGTGGGGCCCCGACCGCCACGATGAACGCCGCCGCGCCGACGGCGGCCGCGGCACCGGCCATGCCCACCTTCGACCCGATTCCCGACGTCAGCGGAACCGAAGGGGAATCGCTGGCGATGCAGCTGGAGGCCGGCGCGGGTCCCGGTCCCGCGGTCGCCACCGCCGCACGGCTGAGCACCCTGGCTGCGCGCGCCGCTGCGGCCAACGCCACGCTCCTCGACGCCCACACGCAGCTGCTGGCCACCGGTGAATCCCAGGCGACACCGGGGATGGCCGACAAGCTCGCCAAGGGCATCGCCTTCACCGAAGCCGTCGCCGGACACGCCTCCGCGCTGGCCGGCGGGTACGAGTCGGCAGGGAATCTGCACACCCTGACCTACAGCCAGGTCGGCCCTTCCGCGGAGTGGGGCGGCCTGAAGACCGAGTTGGCGAACTTCCAGGCGCTCAACGCCGGCACCGGTGGCGCCTATCAGCCCGTCGTCGACGCCTACCAACAAACCCTCGACGACAAAGAGCAGCTCAAGGGGGTGGCCGCCACTGGTCTGCAGACCGGCGGCGAAGTGGTCAGCACCCCACCCGGCGATCTCGTCGACCCCGGAATGGACCCCAACGGCGACGGCCAGCCCGATGAGAAGAAGGACAAGAAGGGCGCCGACGACAAGAACCCCGACGCCGCCACCGACGACCTGGCGTCCTCGTCGGGCATGCAGGACATGCTGCAACCGCTGATGGGTGCTCTGGGACCGCTCACGCAGTCCCTCGGAAAGGCCAATCCGCTGCAGTCTGTCGGACAGCTCGCACAACAGCTGGGCCAACAGGTGGGCAAGCTCGGCGGCGACGCCGCAAAGAAGGCGGCTCACCCGCTCAACCCCGCCGCCCTCGCCAAACCCCTCGCCGGCGCCGGCAAGGGCGCCGGTGGCGGGGGCGGCGGGGGCAGCCCGATCAAGCCCTCCAGCAATCTTCCTGCCGCCACCCACCCGGCGTCGCTGGCCGGATCTCCGGCCGCCACGCCGTCGGGCACGGCCGCGCCGCTCAAGGCCGCCACCGCTGTGCCCGCGGGCAGCAACAGCACGGGCGGCGGCATGATGCCGATGGGTCACCGCCCCGGTGGTGACGGCAAGACCTCCAAGATCAACTCCTACGAGGAGCCGCTGGCCGAGGTCGAGAGCACGGGCCGCCCCGGCGTGGTCGGCGAGGCGCCAAAGCCGGCGCCGCCCGTGGTCAATCCGGATGCGCAGAACGCCGTCAAGGCCCGCCTGGCGCGCCGGAAGAAGGACGCTGCCGGCGACGGCGATGAGTAGCTGGGGACGGGTTGACCGCCGTGTCCCACTTCTGTGCCACGCTGATGGCATGACCGCCCAGTCGACCGTCACGGCACCTGCCGCCGCGTCCGTCGGCGATCGCCGCGGCACCCCCGCCCCACCCCGGCCCGACCAGCGTTAGGCACACCGATGGACATCCCCCTGCACCCCGCGGTAACGACCGAAATCGCCCGCGGCCGCGAGTTTCTCGACCGAATCCGCAACGCCCGCCGCAACGTCGAAGGGCTGCGCGTCACCGTTCCGTGCCCCGACGGCGACAACGAGATCGTCTTCGGTGGCGACGGCATGGTCGTGGCCGCCACCTTCACCGACGAGGTGTTCACCCGCCATCCCGGCGACAAGCTCAGCGAACTGCTGCTGGCGATGTGCGAGGAAGGCTTCGACCGAGTGTCCAAGCAGGTCACCGCCGAGGTCGCCGGCGCCCTGGAGCAGCAGTGACCGACACCGACGCCCTCGATCTGTTCACCAGCAGCTGCGCCGCACTGGGCGCGGAGGTGTTCGGCCGGGTGCAGGTCCCCGACCACAGGCAGGCCCGCATCGGCTTCGAGCGGCTGACCGCTGCTCATCCCGAGTTGTGCGACGGATGGCTGGGCCTGGCGGCCAGCGGCGCCACCGACCGCTCGGTACTCGAGAACGCCTACCGGTGCATCGACACGGCCGGGGAGCTGATCGCGGCCACCGACGTCGCCGCCGACGCCGTGGACTTCCCCTTCGACACCGGCCTCTACATCCAGCTGCACGCCCGTGGCGCCGACGGTGTGACGATGGCGTGTGCCGCAGCGCGCGCCCGCGAAGGCGACTTCAGCGCCGCGCGTGACCTGCTCGACGAACGCCTGCTGAACGCTCATCGGCTCCACGCGGGCTGGGTCCTGGCCGTCATCTTCTTCCGCGCCAACCGTTGGCACGACGTGCGCAGGGTCCTGTCCCCGCTCACTCCGCACTCCCGCAACGACCCCTACCTCTTCCAGGCGATGTCTGTGGCGCAAGGACTTTCGACCGCGAACCTCGGTCTGTGGGAGCCCGCGTTCGAGCAGCTCAGCACTCAGGGGCAAGGGCCCATCCCCGCGGCAAGCTCCGAAGCCCTGCTCGCCGCGGCGCTGTCCGCCCGCGCGCTGGGGCGCGATGACACCGCCACCGCGCTGCTCAACGAGGCCTACGGCATCCCCGGCATCGCCGACAGCCTGCGCCAGAAGATCGGGACGGCCCTCAGCGACCCCGGTTACGGCATCCTGCCGACCACCGCGGCCCGCATCGACGCCCGCACCGACTACTGGGACTCCGCCACCGAACCCGGTGAACGCGACTTCGCCCGCCAACTCGGGGCGTCTCGGCGTGAGGAGCTGCGCGCCGAAGCCGACGCCGAACTCGCCGAATTCGTCGGCATGGCCGACGTCAAGGATCAGATCGCGCGCCTGGAATCCAGTGTGCGTGCCGCCAAACAGCGTGAGGCACTGGGCCTTCCAGTGCGCAACAAGTCACTGCATCTGGTGCTCAAGGGCCCGCCGGGCACCGGCAAGACCACCATCGCACGGGTGATCGCCAAACTGCTGTGCGCCGCGGACGTGCTGCCGTCGGACACCTTCGTCGAAACCGGGCGCGCCGATCTCGTCGACAAGATCATCGGCGGATCCGAGGCCAAGGTCCGCCAGATCATCGACCGCATCATCGACAGCGGCGGCGGTGTGCTGTTCATCGACGAGGCCTACGCGCTGACCGACTCCGGATCGGAGAACGACTACGGGCCGTTGGTGATCGCCGAACTGATCCGCGCCATGACCAACCACTCCGACAAGCTGATGGTGATCGCCGCCGGCTACGCCGACAAGATGCAGGAGTTCCTGGACTCCAACGAGGGCCTGCGCTCACGGTTCACCCGCGCGATCACGCTGCCGTCGTACTCGGTGGACGAACTGATCGAGATCACCACCCGCAAAGCCACCAAGGGTGGAAGCCTCATCGAGGACGCCGAACCGCTGCGGCGGGCCTACACCGACCTCGGCTCGGCCACCGCAGTGGATACCACGGGGCGCCGGCGCGCGGCGCTCGACGTGCTGGGCAACGCGCGGTTCGCCGACAACCTGATCGGGTTCGCCGAAGAGGAGCGCGATCACCGTCTCGACGTCACCGGCAAGCTCGGTCCCGACGCCACCGCCGAGGACCTCCAGACCATCACCGGAGACGACCTGCGTGCCGCGGTGGCCCGTGAACTCGGCAGGGCCGATCGAGAACAGCACATCGAACTGTCCCGAGGTGCGATCGGAGGCGAGCAGTGACCGCACCGCAGCAGCCGCGACGCGGATTCAAGTCCAAGAGTTCCGAGCCGGGCCCGACCTCGCAGCGCACCCGCCCCTGGGGGTTCGTCACCAAGCACCAGATCTCGGGCTGGCGCTTCCTGATCCGACGCATCAGCAACGGTGTCGCGTTGCGCGACACCCGCATGCTCACCGATCCGCTGCGACGGCAGGGTCGCGCACTGAGCGTCGGGCTGATGCTCGGGGTGATCCTGCTCGCGGGCGCCTTCATCCTGTCGATCCTCAAACCGGCCGGCACCAGCGGAGGCCAGACCATCCTGGCCGAACGATCCACCAACGCGCTCTACGTTCGCATCGACGACGAGCTGCACCCCGTACTCAATCTCGCGAGCGCCCGGCTGATCGTCGGCAAACCCGAAGCACCCACCGTCGTGAAGTCCGCTGAGATCGACAAGTTCCCCCTCGGCAACACGCTCGGCATCCCCAACGCGCCGTCGCGGATGGATCAGAACCCCAGCCGCGACGCCCGCTGGATGGTGTGCGACGCCGTGGGCGGCCCCGACGCCGGAACCACCATCACCTCCGGTGACCCCATCCCCGGACCGGGACACGCGACCCCACTACCGGACAACACGGCGATCCTGGCCACCGACAACGGCGATAAGAGCACCTGGCTGATCTGGGGCAACAAACGCAGCGAGATCGACTTGAACAACCCCGCGGTGAGCGCTGCGGTCGGCATCAACGTCGACACGCCCAACCCGCGCGTCATCGACCGATCCCTGCTCAACCTCATCCCTGAATCACCGCCGCTGATAGTGCCGTTCATCGCCAACGCCGGTGACCCGCCCCGCTTCCCGTGGCCGGTGCCGGGCGAGCAGGCCCCGCTGGTGGGATCGGTCGTCGTCGACCGCGACGAGGACAACCAGCTGCGCTACTACGTGGTCACCGCCGAGGGGATTCAGCCCATCTCCCCGGTCATCGCCGCGATCCTGCGTGCCAACGACGCCTACGGTCTGGTCGAGCCACCGGCGTTGACCCCCGACCAGATCGCCAAAGCCCCCAAAGCCGAGGTCGTCGCGGTCGACGACTACCCCACCAACGCGCTTCAAATCCTCGATCCCACAACCAATCCCGTGTCGTGCGGGCAGTGGGTCAAGCTGGACGGGGCGCCGACGTCGAGCCTGACCCTGCTGGCGGGACAGTCCCTGCCGGTGGCCGCCGACGCCAAGCCCATCTCGCTGACCGGAGCCGGCCCCACGGCCGCGCAGCGGGCGATCCTGCCCAAGGGCAGCGGCTACTTCGTGCAGGTGACCGGCCAGCAGCCGGAGTCGGCGACGAAGGAATCGGTGTTCTGGATCTCCGACCTCGGGGTGCGCTACGGCATGGAGGCTCCGAGCACACCGGGAGGCGTCGGCGGCGGCCCGGCCGAGTCGCTCGGTATGACCGCCCAGCCCCTACCCATCCCGTGGGCACTGCTGAGCCTGTTCGCCCCAGGTCCCACCCTGTCCAAAGACGACGCGCTGGTCGCGCACTAACCGAAAGTCGGGATATGCGAGCAAGATTCCCCCAACGCCGCCGTGTCAGCGGGCCCAAGCGCCTCGACAAGGACTTCAACTTCGAGCCGCCCCCCGAGTTGCCCCGCACCATCGAGGTCAGCGCCTGGAAGAAGGCGCTGCCGTGGGTGTTCGGCATCGTCATCGTCGGCATGGTCGCGATGATGTTCATCATGGGGTTCCGCCAGATGAACCCGATGTACCTGTTCTTCATGGCGATGATGGGCATCGCGCTGTTCTCCTCGATGCAGGGCCAGGGCAACAACTCGGAGATGAGCACTCCGGAGGTCAACTCCGAGCGCGCCGAATACCTGCGCTACCTGTCCGGCAAGGCGGAGGAGATCCGCGCCTCCGCCGATGCGCAGAAGGCCAGCGCCGAATGGTCGCACCCGGATCCCGACGTCCTCGAAGCCGTCCTCGACGGCCCCCGCATGTGGGAGCGCGGCGCCAGCGACAAGGACTACCTGCACATCCGGGTGGGCCGCGACGAAGTGCGGCTGGAGGCCAAAATCCGGGTCAAGCCCGTCGAATCCGAACTGGACCTCGAACCGGTCACCAAGACCGCGCTGCAGCACCTACGGGCGGTGCAACAGTCGATTCCCCACTGCCCTAAGGCAATCGACATCGCCGGCAAAGGCATGATCAGTTTCTACGGTGACCGAGAAGCCTTCGAGGCGGCCGTGCGGGCGTGGATCGCGCAGCTGGTGTGCTGGCACACGCCCAACGACACCGCACTGGCGGTCGTCTCACCACACCTGGAATCGCGCTGGTCGTGGGCCAAGTGGATGCCGCACACCGAGAGCCACGACATCGACGGCGCCGGCCCGGCCCGGTTGCTGGGCGCATCGCTGCGCGACGTCGAGACCATGCTGGAACCGCTGCTCAAAGAACGCGCCAAGCTCGTCGACGACAAGGGGACCGTGGATCCAGGCGCGGTCACCAAGTCCAACAAGCACGTGGTGGTGGTCGTCGACGACCCGGACGCGCCGTCGGTGGCGGTGCGGCGCATCGCCGCCCGCGATGGCGTCACGGTGATCGCCTTCCGCAACGGCGAGGGCCCCGACCGCGACTACGCCGCGCACACCCGTGAGCTGCTACTGCGGGTGGATCGTCCCAGCCACGCCACTGATGCTGTGCTGCGCATGCAGCACTGGCACAACTTCCGCTGGCAGATGTTCTGCGCCGAACCCGACACCCTCGACACGAAGGTGATCGCCCACCTGGCCCGCCAACTGTCCAAGTGGGACAGCGCCCCCATCGGCCGCCAGGACGCCGAATCGGCTGCCGCGCAGAACATGCTGTCGCTGCTCGGTGTCACCAACGCCGCCAACCTCGACGTCCACGCCCTGTGGAAGCCGCGGATGCTTCCCGTGGGAACCGGTGAGCCGGTGAACCTGGAACCACTGCTGCGCGTGCCGATCGGGCTGCAGCCCAGCGGTGCGCCGCTGATCGTCGACCTCAAAGACGAAGCTGACGGCGGCAACGGTCCGCACGGCCTGATGATCGGCATGACCGGATCCGGTAAGTCGACCACGCTGGCCACCCTGGTCGAAGGCCTGTTCATCCAGCACTCCCCCGACGTCGTGCAGGCCATCCTGACCGACTTCAAGGACGGTGCCGGTTTCGACGCGTTCGTCGACTACCCGCACGTGGGCGCGGTCATCACCAACATGGAGGAAAAGCGTTCCCTCGTCGAGCGATTCGGAGACACCCTGCTCGGGCTGCTCGATCAGCGCGGCCGCATCTTCCACGAAGCCGGCAACCAGATCAAGGGTGCGGCGTTCCAGTCCCTGGTGGAGTACAACGAGGCCCGCGCCACCCCCGCCGGCGCCCACCTTCCGCCGGTGCCGTTCATGTTCGTCGTCGTCGACGAGTTCTCGCTGCTGCTCAAAGACCATCCCGAGATGGCCGACGTGTTCGACACCGTGACCCGTAAAGGCCGCTCGCAGGGCGTGTTCTTCCTGTTCGCCAGCCAGACCCTCGACGAGGGTGTCATCAAGCGCATCCCGGACAACACCCAGTACCGCATCGGTCTCAAGGTGGCGTCGGAGTCGATCTCGCGCCGCGTCATCGGCAACGCCGACGCCTACCACATTCCCGACGGCAAGAACGTTAAGGGCACTGGCTATTTCGTGCGCGCACCCGGCGCCGAACCGGTGAAGTACCGCGGCTTCATGCTGCCCAGCCGCTACGAACCACCCACCACGATCAACCGTCGGGTGATCAGCGCGACGCCGCGAGCGAGGCTGTTCACCGCCGGCCGTGTCGAACCCGACGCCGACACCGTGATCGAAGAGGAGATCGCCGCCGAATCCGTTCTCGACGGCCCGCCGCGGTCACTGGTGCTCACAGTCGGCCCCCAGCTGACCGCCGCCTACGGCAAGAAAGTCCCCCAGCTGTGGTCCCCGCCGCTGGATGATCCGATCCCGCTCGACTCCATCCTCGGACAGGCCCGAGGGATACCGCAGCGCGCCGGCGCGGCACCGTGGTGGCCATTGGGCGAGATCGACCGGCCCCGCCAGCTCAGTCACGGACTGCTGCGCTACAGCCTCGACGACGGCAACGTGTCGGTGCTGGGCATGCGCAAGGACGAAGCCTCCTCTGTCGCACAGACGTTCATCCTGTCCGCGGCGAGTCGCTACGCGCCGACCGAGGTCGGCTTCTACCTGCTGAGCTACGGCGGACCCGCCCTCGGTGTCGTGCGTGAACTACCCCACGTCGGCGCCGTCGGCGGGGAGGGCCGCCGCGAAATCAACCTGCGCATGTTGGGCGACCTGGAGGCGATGCTGATGCGCCGTCGGCGCCTCTTCCAGCAGAACAACATCCTGTCGGTGGACGAGTGGCGGCAGAAGCGGCAGGCCGGAGCGCCCGGTCTCGACGACGGCTATCCGACCGACATCTTCGTCATCGTCGACGGCTGGGAGAACTTCATCGAAGACAACACCTCGCTGATGAATCCCAAGAACCCGCAACTGAAGAACATCGAGACGCTGATCGGTGGCGGCCACGGTGTGCACGTCATGATCACCGCCTCGGACTGGATCCGGCTGGGCAACGTCGTGCAGAACCAGATCAACACGCGCTACGAGTTGAAGCTGTCCAACGCCGCCAACTCCCAAGTCCGGGCACGGATCGAAGACAAGATGATCCGCCCGCAGGACCGCATCCCCGCCGAGCAGCCGGGCCGCGGTATCACCAGCACCGGCGACGTCATCCGCTTCGCCGTCGGCCGCACCGACGGTCAGGCCAGCATGGACGACCTGGACACCAAGGTGCGCGAAACCGCGCAGGAGATCGCCCAGCGCTACACCGGTGTCCGCGCTGCCCCGGGGCCCCGGCTGCTGCCCACGCGGGTCGAAGTGGGCTCGCTGCCCCCCAGCCGCGATCTGGGTGGGGAACGGCACGCGTTGGGCGTTCGGGGCCGCGACCTGCAGCCGATGGTCATCGACTTCGCGACCGATCCGCTGCTGGCCGTCTACGGCGACGACCACCACGGCAAGAGCGGCTTCATCCGCAACACGATCGCCAGCATCGTCGCCGCCCGCGAGTCGACCAAGGACGCCTTCATCGTGCTGTTCGACCCCAAGCGCCGCCTCGGTGACGTGCTGCCGATGCTGGTCGAGCCGCGCGACGACAACTCCGACCCGGCCGACTTCTACGAAACCGACCCCGTGATGATGGCGCGTCGGGTGGAGCAGATCGCCCAGATCCTCGACGGGCGCCAGCCGCCGTCGACGTCGGGGTGGGAGCAGCGGCGCGCCTGGACCTTCGAGGGCCCGAAGATCTTCCTGATGGTCGACGACCTCGACGCGGTGCCGGTGCGCCAGCAGGTCGAGCAGTTGATCCCGGTGAGTGCGGGCGCTGCGCCGGCCGCGGCTCCGCAGAAGATGACCGTCTCGGTGGCGACGTGGGAGCCGATACTGAAGCACCTCGCCAACGCCGCCGATCGGGGGCTGCGCCTGGTCGTCACCCATCGCGCTGCCGAGATCATGGCCGCTGAGGTGCAGCCCCTCGGGATTCCCAACCAGCTGTCGACCCAGCCGTCCACTCGGATCCTGCTGGGTGCGCGGTCGGATCGAGACAAGGTGGGTGGAGTGAAGTTCGAGGTAGGGCTTCCGCCGGGCCGCGGCCAGGTGGTGGGCGGCAGCGAGGACAACTCCGGCTACGTGCAGTTGGCGGCTGCACCCCCAAACTAGTTGTTACGCCCATGTTAAAAGTCCACGTAGGGGGTGACATCTGCCGGTTGGGTCGTGCTGGAGTGGGTGGCACGTGTCATTTGCTGGCGGTACCGTGACCACCAGTAGCACATCAGCAAAATTGCCGTCGCTGCCAGTCCGGAACGTCGGCGATAATGAAAAGCAAGGTCACAGCGGAAGAGGGGACGCTATCCCATGCAACTCGATGTAACTCCCGAGGCGCTCTCGGCGGCATCCGGTCAGGTCGCCGCCCTGACGGGTCGACTGATCGCCGTCAACACCTCCCACATGGTCGCCAACGCCATGATCCTGCCGCCCGGATCGGACATCGCGTCGATCAAGACGGCGGCCAGTCTGCAAGCCGGTGGACTCGAGCACGACGCCATGGCGGCGATGGGCAGCTTCGAGATGGCGGCCTCGTCCTACGGCGTCGGTGAGTCCAGCGTCAGCTACGCCACCGGCGAAGCCGAGGGCGTGGCGACCTACACCGCGGCCGGCGGCGTCGGGGTCTAAGCCCCAGGGGTTTCTCTATGGTTGCGCTACCGCCCACGCCGATCTATCACGCGGCCCCGCCGGAGGTGCACTCGACGCTGCTCAACACCGGAGGTACGGCTGCGGGAGTCGTCGCGGCCGGCACCTCCTGGTCGCACGTCGCCGCTGAATACGTGGCCGGCATCGCCGAACTGGAGGCGATCCTCGCCTCGGTGCAGGCGACCTATCAGGGTCCGTCGGCCGAGAAGTTCATCCTCGCGCATCAGCCGCTGTTGATGTGGATGCAGCAGGTCGTCATCAAGGCGACGTTGGCGGCCGTCGCCCACGGGGAGATCGCGATCTCCTACGAGACCGCGGTCGCGCTCATGCCGACCATGGTCGAACTGATCACCAATCACGTCGTGCACGCGGCCCTCGTCGGTACGAACTTCTTCGGGCAGAACACGATTCCGATCGGGTTCAACGAGGGCGACTACATCCGGATGTGGAACCAGGCCGCCGACGTGCAGACCACCTACGACGGATCGACAGGTGCGGCGGTCGCCAGCATCCCCGACACCACGCCCGCACCGCCGACCCTGGTTCCCGGTGTCGGCGAAACGGGCGACGTGGTGGCATCGGCGGCCAGCTTCCTCACCCAGGGCGTGGCCACGGTCACCGGTGCATCGCTGACCGCCGGAAACGCCATGGCCGACAAGCTGGTGGCCGGCAAGGTGGCCGCGGCTCCGCTCTCGGTGGCCGACAAGGCGGCCCAGGCCTCCGAGGCGGCTCCGCGCCAGGAGACGCAGAACGCCGTCGATCAGGCCGGCCAGCAGCTCAAGCCCGAGAACATGGGCGCCAGCATGATGCAGCAGATGACCTCCATCGCCTCCTCCGCGCCGCAAGCGGCGTCCTCGGCGATCCAGGGACCCGCCCAAATGCTCACGCAGGCACCGCAGATGCTGGCGTCGGCGCCCCAACAGCTCAGCGGAATGCTCAGCCAGTTCGCCGGCGGGTTCGGCAGCGACCTCGCCGGACAAAGCGCCCTACCGGCCGCCGGCTTCCCCGGCACCGGCGCAATCACCGGGTTCAACCCCGCGGGTATGACCAGCCTGGCCGGCGGTGCTCTGGGCAGCGGCCCAGCCCGACCCATGATGCCCTCGACGTGGGGTTCGGCGCCGACGAGCACCGCCG
>NZ_JBYCLA010000439.1:0-7225 GCF_057473665.1 Mycobacterium sp. TH-M25 | reverse complement strand
CATCCGGTACGGCGGACCGGGCTGGCTGAACCCGTCGCGCGGGTTGGGGACGAACGAGCCCCGGTGCCGAAAATGCTCGAGCTCAGTGATGTTGGCGCCGTTGGCCACTGGTGCGTTGGGGATCCGAAAGGCGGTGGCGAGTTCGCGGATGTCGTCGGCCTTCTCGTTCTCGAACCAGGCGTAAATCTCGGCCGACTTTTGATTGGCCATCTCGGTGATCGACAGCGGCGAGTCCTCGTCGATCCAGTCCTGCTGGCCGATCATCGCACACAGGTCGAACCACTGCTGAGCGGTCCCGCATCCGACATCCACCAAACCATCTTTGGCACGGGCGATTCCGGGGATAGTGAGTTTCCTGGCGTCCCGCCAAGGCCTTCCGAGCATCTGGAAGAACGTGACCGGGTAGTACGTGAGACCGAGGATCTGCGTTTCGAGCATCGACAGGTCCAATAACTCACCAGTGCCCGTCTCCAACTGCCGCATCCGTGACGCCATCGTCGCAGCGCTGGCGTACGCGCCGGCGACATAGTCACCGACCCGGCCGCCCACGAATACCGGAGCGCGATCAGCGGATCCGCGGCCGAGGCCGACGATGCCACCCGACCACGCCTGCAGGGTGAACTCGGTCGCCGGGTGATCGCGCCACGGGCCGTCCAGCCCGAACGGGGTGATCGACGTGACGACGAGGTGTGGATGCGACTCGCGCAGTGCGGCCGGTCTGAAGGCGTCGGCCACCGTGGAACCCCGTGACCACACCACCGCGTCCGCGGCGGCCAGCAGGTCGTCGACCAGTGCGGCGTCGACTTCTGGGTCCGCGACCACACTGTGCTTCGATCCGGCCAGAAAACCGAACAGGGCTCCGTCGTTGCCATTTTCGATGTCGGCTCCCGACGCTGACCATCGGCGTAAGGGATCACCCCGCGGCGACTCGACCTTGATCACCTGGGCCCCGCCGTCGGACAGCAACTTGGTGCAGTAGGCGCCGGCAACTCCGGTGGAGAGTTCGACGACGGTGTAGCCGTTCAGCGGGGCCGTGTCACCGAGCATCGTGGTCAGGCACCGACCGCGACGTTCGAAAAGGGACTCGACGTGAGTACCTCGGGGCCGTCGGGAGTGATCAACACCGCCTCTCGCCCGAACACCGCGCCAACTCCCGACTCCCAGACGTAACCGGTGACCGCGAGCACCATGCCCGGCTCCAGTTGCTCTTCGGCGGCGGTTGCCGGCAGGTGCTGCGAGACCACAGGCGGATCGAATCCCAGGCCCAGGCCTCGCGCGATCGGCATCGGTGGCAGTTCTTCGCCGGCGGCTTGGTAGGCGGCCAGCAGGTCGAGCGCGGGCGCTCCCGGTCTGCAGGCTTCATACAGTCTGTCCCACAGCGGATCCCAGCGTCGGTACAAATCGTCGGAACCGGCCACGTCGCCGACCGGCCAGGTGCGGCCGACCTCGCCGGTGTAACCGCCGTCGAGCACTCCGGACGAAAAGGCGACGAGGTCACCCTCGTGCACCAAGCCGTCTGGGTTGGCCCGACGCCACGGGTGGTCGCACGCGGTCACCCAGGCGGCGTCCTGGGTGGACGGGGTGCTGACCCCGCCGGCTGCCATCGCCTCCAACAGCGCTCCGGCCAAAGCCTTTTCGCTGATACCAGGCCTCAATTCAGCCACCGCCGCGGCCAGACCGAGTTCGGCGACCCGGATGGCCTCCCGCAGCGCGACGACTTCTTCGGGCGTCTTGATCCGCCGGGCCGCACGCATCGCCAGCTCGCCGTCGACCAGCTCCGCATTCGGGAACGCCATCGGCAGCAGCTGCGCGAAACTCGGCGAAAGGGCGTCGGTACCAACCCGTTTCGCGGTCGCCGCACCGTCGATGCGCTGCAGGTTCGCGATGGTGTTCATCGGGTTCCAGGCGATACCGTACAAGTTCTCGTGCGGGATGTCGTCCGGCACGCCTTCGTCCCACGTGCTGAGCAGGTGAATCGCCCGGGTCTCACGCACCACTACACAGGTCGGGCCGAACGGCCTGGTTCCCGCCACCCACAGCTGCGGTGCGCCGGACACGTAGCGGACATTCGCCTGCCGCCCGAGCACCAGCACGTCGAGGTTGCGCTTTTCCATCTGCGCCAGCGCGCGCTCCCGGCGGCCGGTGCGCAGCGCCCGTCCATCGGCCAGAACCTCGGTGGACATCAGTATTCTCCGTACGGCGCGTAGGGGTAGTCGGTCAACCGGATGTGCCCGTCCTCGGTGATGACGACGACCTCTTCACTGCGATAACCGCCGGTGCCCTCTTCCCACACCACCGGTTCCAGTACCATCACCATGCCCGACTCGAGGATAAACTTCTCATCGAACTCGTCACCGAGATCGGTTCCGATCATTGGTGTTTCGGCGGCATTGACACCGATGCTGTGCCCCAGGTAGAAGTGCGGCAGCCACGGCCGGGTGCCGCCGTTGGCTGCCGTCGCCGTCCTGCCCAGATCTGCGACGGTCGCACCGGCGCGCACCACGCCCATTACGGCGTCCATGATCTCTTGCCACTGGTAGTACTGAGCGTGCTGGCGAGGCGTCGGCTCGTCACCGACCAGCCAGGTGCGGCCGAAGTCGGAGCAGTAACCCTGGTAGGTGATGCTGACGTCGGTCCACAACACGTCGCCGGCAGTCAATTCCCGCTCAGTTGTCAGCAGCGGCAACGCCAGATCGCCGTGTGTGGTCCATACCCCGTCGGCTTTGAACTTGGGCATCACCTGCCAGATCGGCTCGAGCATGCTGGCCATCGCGCCGAGTTCGAACGTTCGGCGGGTGAACTCCGCGGACAGGTCGATCTGCCGGATGCCCGGCGCGAGCGCGGCCTGCACATCGGCCATGGCCGCGTCAGTGATCTTCACTGCGGTTCGGATGCAAGCGATTTCATCCGGGGTTTTGATGAGCTTGGCGGCGCCGACAACCTGGGCGGCATCGGCCGGCGGGCCGGACCGGAACAGCTGCGACTGGGCTCGACGCATGGCCCCGGTGAGTTCGTCAACCGCAATGACAGCCGCGGCCGGGACGAGTTCGTGAATCGCCCGCACGAATTTCTCCACGCCCTCGTCGAATTCGAGATACACCGGTCCGTGCAGGTGGTCGGTAGGCAGACCGGATTCCGACGATGCACCCTCGCGGAACGGCAGGCACAGGTGCGGGTGCGGGTCGTCAGCGAGTACCACCGCGACGGGTCGCTCGACGTAGGACAGTCCGGCGTCGCTCAGTGGCCAACTGACCCCGGTGGCGTACACAACGCTGTTGTTGCCCAACAGGATCAAGGCGTCTACGCCACGGTCGGCCATCGCCGAGCGCAACCGCGCGCCGGTCTCACGGCGCATCCGCTCGATGTCCGGCGTGTCCGGAATGTCCAGCGCCGACTTCAGTGTCGGTGACAGAGTCGTCATGTGGGAGCCTGCAACCCCAAGAACCTGGTGATGTTGTCGCTGACGATCTTGACGGCGTTCTCCGGTCCGACCGCGTCGACCACCGAAGCCAGCGATTTCTCCGAATAGCCGAAAGTGCTTTCGTTGTGTGGATAATCGCTGGACCACATCACCTTGTCGACACCGATTTGGTCGATCAACCGCAGCCCGAGCGGATCGACCATGAACGATGCACTCATGTGATTGTCCCAGTAGTAGCGCGGGTCATGCCGCAACGGCCGGTTGAACATGTGCTGATACGACGCCACCAAGTGCTCGGCGTCCTGTAAAGCCCAAGGCACCCAAGCGATTCCGCCTTCGAACCAGCCGATCCGCAGACTTGGGTGGTCGTCGAGGATTCCGGTGAACAGATACTTGGCGAACTGCTCGCGGAACCCGTCGATGTTGATCATCATGCCGACGACGACGCTGTTGAACTGGCAGGGCGTCTTGGGCGGCGTCTCGCCGATGTGGTGGCTCACCGGAAGCCCGGCGGCTTCGATCTCGTCCCATACCGGCTTGATGGCGTCGCTGCCGTAATCGATGACGTTGCCGTCGTCGTCCTTGCCGGGGTTCAGCGGTAGCAGGAACGTCCTGAGGCCAAGCGACTTCAGTTCGGCCAGGGTCCTTTTGGCGCCGGCCGGATCCCACCAGTTGATCAGACCCGCGCCGTAGAAGTGTCCTCCGGACTTCTCCTGCAACTCGGCGATGTACTCGTTGTAGATGCGAAAAGCCAGCTCCCGCAGCTTCTTGTCCGGGTAGTGGAAGAGCGCGAGAATCGCGTTGGGGAAGGCGATTTCCTTCTCGACGCCGTCTTCATGCAGCTCCTGGATGCGGGCCTCGATGTTGGTGCTCGCGGCGCCGGGCAGGTCGTCGTATTGCATCAGCACCGCGCTGAAGTCCCCGGGCAGGAACGACTGTCCCTTGCGGCCGACCTGATAAGCGCCATCCTCGTACCAGATCCGCGGCGCCTTCTCCTTGAGCTCGTCCGGGAATCGGTTGTAGAAGATGTCGTCGGCGATCGAGATGTGATTGTCCGCCGAGAACACCACGGTTCCGTCGGGCAGCCCGGTGGTGCTGCCGTCGGCCTGGCCGTGCCGATCCTTGGGCGCGCCAAGTCCGCCCGGTGGGTACAGCGACAGTGTGCTTGGTTGAGGCGACATCAGTGGCCCTTCGTTCGGATGGTGTAGTCGAGACTTGTGAGCCCGGGTCGCCCGGCGAAGGTACTCACCATCTCACCGGTAGT
The DNA here is from genome assembly GCF_057473665.1 of Mycobacterium sp. TH-M25. Lineage (NCBI taxonomy): Bacteria > Bacillati > Actinomycetota > Actinomycetes > Mycobacteriales > Mycobacteriaceae > Mycobacterium > Mycobacterium sp. TH-M25. Next base: position 2,540 of record NZ_JBYCLA010000439.1, on the reverse strand, counting down.
TCGTAGACGCCGTAGGCGAGCCGGTCATGTTTGAGCGGGACATCCTCGATCGGCACGGCAAGTTCCAGCGTCGGCACACGATGAATCAGTGTGTGGAAGACGATCTGCAGCTCGGCGCGGGCAAGCTGCTGGCCGACGCATTGGTGGCGGCCGTAGCCGAATGCGACGTGCTGACCGGCACCGGAGCGATGCAGGTAGAGCCGGTCGGGCTCGCTGAACTCCGATGCGTCCCAGTTTGCCGGGGCGTTGTCGATGATGATGCCCTCGCCGCCGCGGATGACGACGCCCGCGATGTCGATGTCCTCGGCGGCGACTCGGCGCTGGCCGTTTTGGATGATCGAGAGGTAGCGCAGCAGTTCCTCGACCGCATTGGCGATGACGTTGGGGTCATCGGTGTCGCGGAAAACCGCTGCCTGGTCTGGGTTTTCGAGCAGGGCGAGGACCCCGAGACCGATCATGTTGGCGGTGGTCTCGTGTCCGGCGATGAGCAACCCGGTGCCCAGTTGCGCGGCCTCCTTCACGCTCAGCTCGCCGGCCTTGACCCGCTCGGCGAGGTCTGACACCGCGTCTTCGCCCGGAGACTCCATCTTCGATTCGACTAGCTGCGCAAGATACTTGTGCAGGCTCATCGCGCCCTTCATGGTGTCCTCGGCGGCGGCGTACCGCGCGAGACCGACATTGGCGTGATGCTGGAACATCTCGGCGTCTTCGTACGGCACCCCCAGCAGCTGGCTGATCACCAGCGAGGGCACCGGCAGCGCCAGCGCGCTGACGATGTCACCGGGCTTCGGTCCGGCCAGCATCGTATCGATCGCGTCGTCGGTGATCTGCTGGATGGCTGGCCGCAGGCCCTCGACTCGCTTGAACGTGAACGGCTTTGACAGCATTCGGCGAAACCGGGTGTGCTCCTCGGCATCGGAGGTGAAGACCGACCGGGGCCGCTTGTGCACCGTGGACAGCATGCCCTCGTTCCAGTGCGGGAAACCGGGCCGACGATCGTCGACGCTGACCCGGGAGTCGGCAAACAGCGTGCGCGCTTCTTCATAACCGGTGACGAGCCACGGCGTGCTGCCATCCCAGATCCTGACCCGGGACAGCGGGTGTGCCGCGGCCAGCTTCATCACTTCCGGCGGCGGGGCGAACGGGCAGCCTGCGGCGCGTTCCATCGGATACTCGGGGGCGATCGCGTCAGCCGTGGCGCCGGTGAGCGTGTCGGACACTTCTCACTCCTCGATGTGAATGGCCTGGGCCGGGCAACGTGCTTCGGCCCTGCGGGCGTTGCCGGCTTGAGCGGCGGGCGGGTGCTCATCGAGCACGATGACGACGCCGTCGTCGTCGCGTTGGTCAAAGATTTCCGGCGCATGCATCACGCAATTGCCCGAAGAGGCGCATTTATCCTGTTCCACAGACACTTTCATCATCAACTCTTGACGTCGGTGACGGGCGCCAGCCACAGCCCGACCACCGCGTCGATGAGGCGCGTCCCGGCCGCCTCCCAGGATGTCCACCGCGCGACCGCGCCGGGGTCCAATGGCGGCGACCCGCTGCGCTCGGCTGCGCCGAGTTTGCGATCGCCGGGGTCCAATGGCGGCGACCCGCTGCGCTCGGCTGCGCCGAGTTTGCGATCGCCGCGGGCCAAAGCCCGTTCACGATCGGCGCAGGTGTGCACCAGTAGATTGCGGGCCATCAGATTGCGTTCCACCCGAACGTCGATCGGAAGTTCGGGCAGACAGCGGTTGATCCCGTCGATGACTTGGACCAGGGACTGCGACGAAAGCGCGTCTTTGACCATGACGTTGTAGTACGCGGGATCGGTCATCACCTGTGCGGCGAACCGGGCATACCAGCTGGGGTTGCCCAACGCCGCCAGGTGATCGGTCAGCGGGCGTACCAGGCAGGCGACCCAACTGCGGATGTCGTCGGACTCACACGTCTGCGCGACCATGTCTTCCCGCAAGCGCTCGATAGGCTCCCGGTGCCGCCGCTCGATGGCCCGTACCAGGTCGGTCTTGGTACCGAAGTGGTAGCCGACCGCGGCATTGTTGCCCTGCCCGGCGGCCTCGCTGACCTGCCGATTGGAGATGGCAAAAACGCCGTGCTCGGCGAACAACCGCTCGGCGGCGGTCAGGATCGCCTCTTGCGTGGTGCTGGCCCGTTCGCTACGCACGGTCCTCGCAGTGGTCACCCGATCAGTCAACGCTCAGGCGCCCACTAAGTCAAGCGACTGATTTAACTATTTTCCTCGCTACGTCGGCGAAGGACTTTTCCGGCCACCGTCCCGCCGTCGACCGGCAGGACCGTTCCGGTCACGTACCGGGACCGGTCGCCGGCCAGGTAGAGCGCCGCCTCGGCGATGTCGTCGGTTGTGCCTTCGCGCTTGAGCGGCCGATCGGCCCGCATCTGCGCCCGGATGGCGTGCTCGAAACGCGCCAGCTCCTCGGGCGACTTGCCCGACGCCGTCGTCTTCAACAGCGGTGTCGGAATGTTGCCCGGAGCGATGGCATTGACGCGAACTTCATAGTGGGCCAACTCGATTGCGG
>NZ_JBYCLA010000438.1:0-8686 GCF_057473665.1 Mycobacterium sp. TH-M25 | reverse complement strand
CGATTCTGGCGGACTTGCGTCGTGTCGAGGCCGTCGCCGTCCGGGCCACTCAGATCGGAAAAGTCGGCCTGACGCTGATCAAAGCGCTGAGCACGGTGCGCCACCACTACGACGAGCTGATGATGCTGTGCGCGAAAGCGCCCCAGGCCACCCTCGGTCAACGGTTGTACGCCGCGCGACGCCACGCGAACCTATCGGTATCCGAAACCGCGCAGGCGGCAGGCGTCGGGGAGGAGACCATCGTCCGCGCGGAAGCAGAAGACGCCTTGCCCGACGCCACTGCGAACGCGATCGAGACGTTGATTCGGCAGATCAGCTGGCGTTGAGGAGCAAAAAATAGTGCGCTGCGCGCACCCAGCCGGCTGATACGCTCGCTCTGCGAAGTGGCGGGATGGCGGCGACGGATTGGCGCCGCAGAGTCGCGGTCCGACCGTTGGCGGAGCGTCGAGCGATCTCTGCAAACCGCCGTCCGCGTCCGGTCGCCGCGCAGTATTTTAGGACTTAACAAGCCCATAGAGGATCTGCCCGAGCGGCTCCGGCGAGCGTGCGAGCAGCGACCTCGACGAAACGATGCATCCGAGGTAGACGATGTCGAGTCCGTACCGTGCCGCCGATGTCGACGACGTCGTCGCCGTCGAGGTGACCATCGACGGCATGCTGGTGATCGCCGACCGGCTCGGGTTGGCGGACTTTCCCACAGCTCTTGCGATCCGACCGAATATCCCTCAGTTGGAGTTGCGGGATTTGGTCTGGGACCAGGTCCGGCGCGATCTCGCCGAACAGGGCGTCCTCGACATCTACGGGACGCCGCACCCGACCGTCGCGGCGATGATCGATACGCTCAGCAGGGCCGACCGAACGCTGGAGGGCCGGTGGTGGCGCCGCGACGTCGACGGCGGCACCATGGTCCGCTTTGTGGTGTGTCGCAAAGGCGAACGCCATGTGGTCGCTGCGCGTGACGGCGAGATGCTGGTCGTTCAGCTGGTTGCCCCACAGGTGGGCCTGGCCGGCATGGTCACCACTGTGCTCGGATCCGCCACCGCCGCCGACGTCGAGCCGCTCACCGGGGTCGCAACCAGGCTGGCCGAATGCAAAACCGCCGCGCAGATAGCGCAGTACGGTGTCGCGCCCGCATCGGCGCGCATCTACGCGGACATCATCGCCAACCCGTCGAGTTGGGTGGAGATCACCGCCAGCGAGCGGCAACCGGGTGGCACGATCACCACCACCGAGTTGGCGGCCGGTGTCGCTGACTCGCCCCAAGGCAGGTTGGTGTCGATTCCCCGCCGGGTGAACGGCGAACTCTACGGAAGCTTCTTGCCAGGAACACCGGAGAACCTTCAACGTGCGCTGGTAGGCCTGGTGGAGTTCCTGCCGTCGGGTGCTTGGTTTGACCAAACCGACACCGAATACCGCTGATAGAAACAGGAAGAACGCTATGGCAGAGGGCTATTCGCCATTTGCACCCGGGGACGACGACGACCACGGCGACCTCGGTGCCTTGGACTTCTTCACCGCCGCGGACGGTGAAGAAAGTTCCGGCCTGGACGCCTTCGACGACTATCTCCCGCCGGCCGAGCCGGCGGGAATCGGCACCGCCGATTTGTGGGGGGACGTCGGCGCTGTCCACCCCGAGCAGCCGGCCGCCATTTTCACGGTGACCAATCCACCTGGCACCGTGTCGGTGTCGGCGTACCTGGACGGTCGCGTAGAGCGGATCCGCCTGCGCGGAAAATCCGACGCAGCTGAGGCGCAGCTCTCGGACGAGATCCTGCTGGTAGCGGATTTGGCCCGGCAAAAGGCGCGGTCTGCCCAGCACGCCACCATGCTCGAGGAGATGTTGGCGTCGGGCCACGACACTGCGTCCACCCGAGACTTCCTGGCCCGCGAACTGCACCTCCCGTCTCCGGAAGAGGCGACCGCCGCCGAAGCGCGATGCTTCGCCGTCCGGTATGCAGGTGAGCATGACTGAACAGTTGGGCAATATGTTCGGGACAGCGGTGAACATGCTGTCGATGTCTCCGGGCCGATCGATGGAGCTGTTCTCCGAGATCACCAGCTACGACGAAACTGCCTGCGACGCCTGGATCGGTCGGATCAGGTGTGGCGATACCGACCGGGTGACGTTGTTCCGCGCCTGGTATTCGCGGCGTAATTTCGGGCAACTGGCAGGTCTGGCCGATATGTCGATGGTCAGTCTGGACGCCAGGATCCCCATCGGCGGGCTCTACGGTGACATCACCTATCCCGTCAACTCCCCGCTGGCCATCACGCTCGGCTTTGCCGTAAATGAAGCCACGGAAGGCAATTTCGCTGACGCCATGGATGCCTTGGAGGAGGCTCCAGCCCGCGGCGCCGAGCACCTGGTGTCCTGGGTCAGGGCGGTGATCTACGGCGCATCCGAACGCTGGACCGATGTGATCGACGAAGTACGGCACGCGCCCGAATGGACCGATAGGTTCTTGGCCTCGGCGGCAGGCGTTGCGCATGGCGTCGCTGCCGCGAACCTGGGCCTGTTCACCGAAGCCGAGCGACGACTCACCGAATCCAACGACACGCCCGCGGGTCAGGCATGTGGACGCACCATCGCCTGGTATCTGGCGATGGCGCGCCGCAGCCAGGGCAACGAAGAGGGCGCGCTTCCGCTGCTGGAATGGCTACAGGCGAATTTCGCCGAGCCCAAAGTCGCTAACGCATTGAAGAAACCGGCCTATCGACTGGTGCCTACCAGCGCGGAGAATATCGAGGCGCGCACGGATCCGTGGGATCCGGCGAGTGTCGTGGCAGACACCTCGGGGCAGGAGAAGCTGCTGGCCGAGGCGCAGGCCGAGCTGGACCGTCAGATCGGCCTCACCCGGGTCAAGGAGCAAATCGAAAGGTACCGCGCCGCAACCCAAATGGCGAAGATCAGGGCGGCCAAGGGGATGAAGGTCGCGCAGGCGAGCAAGCACATGATCTTCGCCGGGCCGCCGGGAACCGGTAAGACGACGATCGCGCGGGTGGTGGCCAACATCCTGGCGGGGTTGGGGGTCATCACCGAGCCGAAGCTCGTCGAGACGTCACGCAAAGACTTCGTCGCCGAATACGAGGGCCAGTCAGCGGTCAAGACCGCCAAGACGATCGACCGGGCGGTCGGCGGAGTGCTGTTCATCGACGAGGCGTACACGCTCGTGCAAGAGCGTGACGGGCGCGCAGACCCGTTCGGCACCGAGGCATTGGACACCTTGCTGGCGCGAATGGAGAACGACCGCGACCGTCTGGTGGTGATCATCGCGGGTTACAGCTCAGACATCGATCGGTTGCTGGAAGCCAATGATGGCCTGCGATCGCGTTTCTCGACGCGGATCGAGTTCGACTCGTATTCCCCGGAAGAGATTCTCGAGATCGCGAAAGTCATTGCCGAAGGCAATGACTCGACGCTCAGCGAGGAGGCGTGCGGCCATCTTCTCGAGGCGGCGAAGCTGCTCAGTCAACGCTCGGTCGGGGACAAACCAGCACTCGACGTCGCCGGCAACGGCCGGTACGCGCGTCAACTGGTCGAGTCCGCAGAGCAATACCGTGACATGCGGTTGGCGCAGTCCATCAACATCGACGACCTCGACGTGGACCGCTTGCAGCGAATCAACGACCACGACATGGCGGAGGCGATTGCGGCCGTGCACAGACGATTGAACATCGGCGCCTAGCCAATGGCGGGATTCCGGCTCACCACGAAAGTCCAAGTCAGCGGCTGGCGATTCTTGCTGCGCCGCGTCGAACACGCGGTCGTGCGACGCGACACCCGGATGTTCGACGATCCGCTGGCCTTCTACAGCCGATCGGTGGGCGTGGGGATTCTGCTCGCCGTGCTGGTGTGTCTGGGCGCAGGCTTGCTGGCGTACTTCAAGCCGCTCGGGCGCCGCAGCGGCGACAACTTGCTCGTCGACCGAACGACCAACCAGCTCTATGTCGTGATGCCGAATACGGGCGAATTGCATCCGGTCTACAACTTGACGTCTGCCCGGCTGGTGCTGGGTAACGCCGGCAATCCCTCGGCGGTGAAATCACAGGAACTGAACCAGATGCCCAAGGGGCAGCGGATCGGTATCCCGGGCGCGCCTTATGCCACTCCAGTTTCGGCGGACACCGTGTCGAGTTGGGCGCTGTGCGACACCGTCGCCAACCCGGCCAGTGTTGCTCCAACGGTCGAAACATCAATCATAGCAATGCCTTTGACAACAGATGCCTCGATCGGTCCGATGCAGCCCAATCAGGCGCTGCTGGCCTCCTACCAGGGCAGAGAATGGGTGATCACCAAAAGCGGTCGCCACGTGGTCGATCTGATGGACCGCGCGGTCGCCTCCTCGGTGGGTATCCCGGTCACTGCGAAACCCACCCCGATCTCGGAGGGCGTCTACAACGCCGTGCCTGACGTCGGTCCGTGGCAATTGCCGCCGGTACCCGCCGCCGGTACGCCCAACTCGGTCGGGCTGCCGCCCAACTTGGTGATCGGCGCGGTGTTCCAGGCGCAGAGCGAGGGCGGCCCGCGGGCTTACGTCGTGTTGCCGGACGGGGTGGCGCGGGTGAACGCGACAACGGCGGCGGCGCTGCGCGCGACCAATTCCTACGGATTGCTCTCCCCGCCACTGGTTGAGTCGAGCCTGGTCGCCAAGATTGCAGAACGGGTGTACGCATCGCCGCTACCGGACCAGGCGGTGGCGATCGTGCCCCGGCAGGACGCGCCGACCTTGTGCTGGTCGTGGGAACGCGAACCTGGAGACCAGGCGCCGCAGACGGCCGTGCTGACCGGCCGGCACCTGCCGCTTCCGCCGACCGCGATGAATACCGGCATCAAGCAGATCGACGGAACCGCAACGGTTTACACCGATGGCGGGAAATTCATTCAGCTCCAATCGCCGGATCCAAAGCACGGTGAAGCGCTCTACTACGTTGACCCACAGGGAGTTCGGTACGGGATTCCAGATCTGCAGACCGCCAAAACACTGGGGCTGACCGCACCGCAGAACGCGCCCTGGGCTGTCGTCCGACTGTTGGTGGACGGACCGGTGCTGTCGAAGTCGGCGGCGCTGTTGGCGCATGACACGCTGCCGCCGGACCCGAAGCCGCGGAAACTGGAAGCGGGAGAGGGCTGATGACCACCAAGAAATTCACTCCGACCGTCAAACGCGGGCCCCGCTTGACGCCGGGCGAGATAAGCGTGACCCCGCCAGAAGATCTCGGTGTCGAAATCCCGCCGTCAGGCGTGCAGAAGGTGCTGCCCTACGTGATGGCCGGCGGCATGCTCGGCATGATCGCGATCATGGTCTTCACCGGCGTTCGGCAGCTGTCGCCGTACATGTTGATGATGCCGCTGATGATGATCATGACGACCGTGGGTTTCATGGCCGGTGGCGGGCCCGGCGGCAAGAAGGTTCCCGAAATCAACGCCGACCGCAAGGAATACCTGCGTTACCTGGCCGGCTTGCGGACGCGAGTGACGTCTTCGGCGAGTGCTCAGGTGACGTTCTTCGGTTACCACGCACCGAATCCCGAGGACCTACTTTCGCTGATCGGCACGCACCGGCAGTGGTCGCGGCCGGCGAACGCCGACTTTTTCGCCGCCGTTCGGATCGGGCTCGGCACGGAACCGGCGGTCGACCGGTTGCTAAAGCCGGCGCTCGGCGGGGAACTGGCGGGCCCCGATGCCGCGCCGCAGCCGCACTTGGAGCCGGTGAGCCACATGTGGGTGCTGAAGTTTCTGCGCACCCACGGGCTCATCCACGATTGCCCGAAGCTGGTGCAACTCAAGACATTTCCGACCATCGCCGTCGGTGGCGACCCGCAGCGCGCGGCCGCATTGCTGCGGGCGATGATCTGCCAATTGGCGGTCTTCCACCCGCCGGACCTGATGCAGATTCGGGTGCTGATCGACAACCCGGAGGACCCGGAATGGGCGTGGCTGAAATGGCTTCCCCACGTCCAGCACCAGACAGACACCGACGTCGCCGGGCCGACTCGGATGATCTTCACCCGCGCCGACGGTTTGAGTGATTTGACCGCGCGGGGGCCGCACACACCGGATGCCGCCCCCGGCGGCCCCTACGTCGTGGTGATCGATCTGACCGGGGGCAGCGCCGGCTTTCCCGTCGACGGGCGTGCCGGCGTCACGCTGATAACGCTGGGCAACCACCGCGGTTCGGCCTACCGTCTCAGGCTCGACGAAGACGGCACCGCCGATGACCGGCTGCCCAATCAGACGTTCCGGTTGGTGACGTCGGCGACCGACCAGGTGTCACCGGAACTGGCCACCCGTATCGCGCGAAAGCTTGCCGGCTGGTCGATCACCGGGACCATCATCGACAAGACCACCCGTGTGCAGAAGAAGGTCTCGACCGAGTGGCATCAACTTGTCGGAGCGCAGTCGGTCGAAGAGGTGCTACCGAGTCGCTGGCGGATGTTCCGCGACACCGACCCTGACCGGCAGCGAATTACGTTCGGGCACGAGCTCAAAACCCGCGAAATCAAGTACCACGGCAACAAGGAGGGCGCCGAATTCGGCGCTGGACCGCACGGCATGCTGATCGGAACGACTGGATCGGGTAAGTCGGAATTCTTACGGACCCTGATCCTTTCGCTCGCGGCCACACATCATCCGGACCAGATCAACCTGTTGCTGACCGACTTCAAAGGTGGCTCCACCTTCCTGGGCATGGAACGACTGCCGCACACGGCGGCGGTCGTCACCAACATGGAAGAGGAGGCCGAACTGGTCAGCCGGATGGGCGAGGTGCTCACCGGTGAACTCGATCGCCGGCAGTCGATCCTGCGGCAGGCCGGTATCCAGGTGGGCGCAGCGGGAGCGCTCTCGGGGGTGGCGGAATACGAGAAGCATCGTGAGCGCGGCGCCGACCTTGCGCCGCTACCCACGCTTTTCGTCGTGGTCGACGAGTTCGCCGAGCTTCTGCAGAACCACCCGGACTTCATCGCGTTGTTCGACCGGATCTGCCGGGTAGGTCGTTCGCTGCGCGTACACCTACTGCTCGCTACGCAGTCACTCAACACCGGTGGCGTCCGTATCGACAAGCTCGAACCGAACCTGACGTATCGAATTGCATTGCGCACCACGAGCTCCGCCGAGTCCAAGGCGGTGATCGGCACGCCGGAGGCGCAGTACATCACCAACAAGGAGAGCGGCGTCGGTTTCTTGCGGGTCGGCATGGAAGACCCGGTGAAGTTCCGCAGCACCTACACCGGCACCAACTACGTTCCCGCATCGCTCGGCGAGAACGGCGACCGACCCGCCGACTCCGGGGTGCAGCACCGTCGCAGCACCGTTCAGATCCACCAGTTCACGGCGGCTCCGATCTTCGACGGGGCGGTGCTGCCATGACAGTCGACCCAGAACCGCGGGTGCTGCGCGAGGTCGTGCTGGACCAACTAGGCACCGGCGAGGCCGTCGCCTATCGCATGTGGCTGCCGCCGTTGGCGGATCCGACTCCGGTCAACGAACTCGTCGAGCGTGGTACCGGGCGGCCGTTGCAATTCGGTCTCGGCATCATGGACGAGCCGCGCCGCCACCGGCAGGAAGTCTGGGGAGTAGACGTTTCGGCGGCGGGCGGCAACATCGCCGTCGGCGGCGCCCCGCAGACCGGTAAGTCCACGTTCTTGCAGACGCTGGTGCTATCGGCCGCGGCCACGCATACGCCGCGCGACGTGCAGTTCTACTGCATTGATCTCGGTGGCGGTGGTCTGATCTACATCGAGGATCTGCCGCACGTCGGCGGGGTCGCGACCCGGTCCGAACCCGACCGGGTCAACCGCATGGTTGCCGAGATGAAAGCCGTTCTGCGGCAAAGGGAAATCATCTTCAAGCAGTACCGGGTCGGCTCGATGGCGGCGTATCGGCAGATGCGCAACGACCCGAACAACCCGGCCGCCGCCGACCCGTTCGGCGACGTTTTTCTGGTGATCGACGGGTGGCCGGCCTTCGTGGCCGAGTTCCCCGACTTAGAGCCGATGGTGCAAGACATCGCCGGCCAGGGGCTGGCCTTCGGCGTACACACCGTGATCTCCACACCGCGGTGGACCGAGCTGAAGGCTCGGGTACGCGACTACCTGGGCACCAAGGTCGAGTTCCGGCTCGGCGACATGAACGAAACCCAGATCGACCGGATGACCAAGGAGATTCCGGCGAATCGCCCGGGCCGGGCCATCTCGGCCGAAAAGCACCACCTCATGATCGGGGTGCCGCGCATCGACGGGGTCCACAGCGCCGAGAACCTGGTCGACGCGATTACCGCCGCCGTGGAACACGTCGCGGCGGGCTACACCGAGCAGGCGCCCCAAGTCAGGGTGCTGCCGGACCGGATATATCTGCATCAGCTGGACCCCAACCCGCCGGGCCCGGACTCCGACTACCGCACCCGCTGGACGATTCCGCTCGGCCTGCGCGAGTCGGATCTGTCGGTGGCCTACAACAACATGCAGATGACCCCGCACCTGTTGATCTTTGGCGCGTCGAAGTCGGGTAAGACCACGATCGCCCACGCCGTCGCGCAGGCCATCTGCTCGCGCAACAGCCCAGACCAGGTGCGGTTCATGCTGGCCGACTACCGCTCCGGCCTCCTCGACACCGTGCCGGAATCGCATCTCCTCGATGCCGGAGCCATCAACCGCAACAGCGCGTCACTCGAGGAATCCATCAAAG
>NZ_JBYCLA010000437.1:0-4112 GCF_057473665.1 Mycobacterium sp. TH-M25 | reverse complement strand
GGGCCGGCGTGAACCACGGCCTGCTGCACCGCCATTTCGGGAGTAAGCGCCAACTGCTGGCGGCGACGCTGCAGCATCTCGCCGACTCCGCAGCACGGCTCCGCGCGTCAGGCGCAACGCGGGCGGAGATCGAAGCCGCCTACGAATTCCAGGCCCGCGTCATGGTGCGCTCGACGCTCGACGGCTTCCCGGTCGAGGAACTCCAACAACGTTTTCCCGGCATGGAGGCCTTCCTGCGACACGTGCAAGCCGGGCACAGCGATGACCGGACGGCACGGTTGCTGGCCGCGCACGGCATGGCCTTGCAGATCGGCTGGGGTCTGATGGGTCCCACGCTGCGGGTCGCGTTCGGGTTGCACGACCTCGATGACACCGAGATACGTACGGCGGTTGCCGAGCAGATCTCTAAAATTATTGCCGCCCAGTAGGAGCGGGCCACCACCACGAATTAGTGACCGGTCGTTGCGTCCGTGACTTCTGATGTGGGTCTGTGACCTGATCGTGGCCGACATGTACCCGTTGCTGGATTATGTTGACCACTCGGTTGATCGACGGCGCGCCAGACGGCACAGGGCCCCACGGCATAGGGCCCCACGGCATAGGGCTGAGAATCGATGATGGGCAAGGGATTTTATGGACTTCGAGGGTGATCACGCCCGTAATCTGATGTCGCTCGCGCACCACGCATTGCGGAGCGGGGATATCGACAAGGGGGCGTTGTGCGCCGCTGCGATCAGGGTGATCGACAACCCGCCCCGTGACGGCATCTTGCGGAATCTGGCTGACCACGTGTGTCAAGCGGTCTTCGATTGGGCCTGCTTCGATGGCTCGACCGCACGACTGCAGGGTGTGGTGAAAGGCTACGAGACCGCCGCGCGTGCGCTGCAAACGCTTCAGGTCGAGGAGCGGCTCAACACCGGGTAAATGAAATAGCGCGGAACCGGGTTGGTGGTCGGGGTTATTCCGGCGACACCCCGGAGGCAGACACCCCGGAGGCAGACACCCCGGAGGCAGTAGCCTCCCCTTCGTGGCGAAACGCGATCACGGCGACGTCGGCGATGCGCCCTCGGTGCCGCCGCCGTTGCAGCAGGTGAGTATTTCCGCGCAGCCGTCGGCCGCGGAGCAGGCCCGTACGATCTCGGCCGCCGGTAACGCAGCGACGCTGGCCACCTTGACCGCCGACGGCGATCCGTGGGCGTCGCTGGTCGCATACGGGTTACTGGGTGGCGCGCCGGTGCTGTGCGTCTCCAACCTGGCCGAACACGGCCGCAACCTCGCCAACGATCCGCGCGCCAGCCTGTCGATCGTAACGGCGAGCGCTGACGCCGATCCGTTGGCGACGGGACGGATCACCTTGGCCGGTGTCGTCGAAACGCCGCTCGCCACCGATCAGGACGCGGCGCGCGCGGCGTACCTGGGCGCAGTTCCGGCCGCGCGGTTCTACATCGAGTACAGCGACTTCACCCTCTGGGTGCTGCGGGTCGAGCGGATCCGTTGGGTCGGCGGATACGGCCGGATGGATTCGGCAAGCGGCGCGGATTATCTGGCGGCTGCGCCGGATCCGGTGACGCCGGCCTCAGCGCGTGCGATCGCGCACCTCAACGCCGACCATGACGATGCCCTCGCGGCAATGGCACGGGCCTTCGGCGGCTATCCGGACACCGATGCGGCAGTGTGCACGAGCGTCGACCGCTACGGTCTCGACCTGCGGGTGCACACCCCGCGCGGAGTTGCCTACACCCGAGTCGGCTTCCCGGAGCCGCTGACATCGGCCGAGCAATTGCGCTCGGTCACAGCCGAATTGGCGCGCGCCGCCGACAATGCCGATCCCGGCCCTCGAACAAAGGCCTGAATCAGCGCGCCGCTCTTGCGGATTGCCGTCGAGCCTCATCTCTCGCATGGGCCGAGCAGCAATGGCTCATATCGCGATGGTATTGGTCGCAGCATTCGTGTGAACAATAATTCGACGCGACCGGATGCCAGTCCGTATCGGACAGGTCGCGCCATCGGTCGTGCGGATCAAACGCGTGGCCGCAATGTACGCAAGTTTTGACCTTGGTCTTGATAGCCATGCAGGTCAGGATACTCGCCATGGTTCTGACTTGGTGCTGATTTCAGGGCCATTGCGCCGAATTCAGGGGCTCGTTGCGCAATTCAGGCGACCGCGACAGTATGCCTTTCGCGCATGCCTGACATTCAATGACTCGAGTGCTCACACCGAGCCAACTTATTACTTTTCACAACTAACTTGGCCAGACTCGATCACGCCTGCCCCAAGGGCGAGTCGGCTGCCGTTATTTCGTTGTCGTTGACCGACGACAGGTCATCACGTAGCTCACCGATGCGATGCGGCAGCAGGCGCATCGCGACGGCGATCCGACCGTGCACCCCGGGAATGAACCCGGTCGCAACCGCGTTCGGCTTGCGGTGATGGACGCGACGAATTGTCCTAGGATCAGCCTATCGAGCATTGCTGAGCGGGGGACGCGGAGTTGACGATTCTCAAGCGGGCGTGGGTTCCGCTGGTGGTGGTCGTAGCGCTCCTCATCGGCGCAGTCGCCGTGCTCCGACTCAACAGCGTCTTCCCCGGCCCCGGCTTGCCCAAGCCCGACCCGCGGGATGCAACCCCGCCGTATGCGGCCAAAACCGCCATCTACGAAATTCTGGGCCCACCCGGGACCACCGGCGTCGTCAACTGGATGGATGCAGAGTCCTTACCGCAGAAGGCCAGCTTCACCACCTTGCCGTGGTCCACGACGATCGTTGCCGAGATGCCCGGCATCTTCGCCTACGTCGTCGCCCAAGGTGACAGCCCCACGATCGGCTGCCGGATCACCGTCGACGGCAAACTGGTTGATCAGCAGCAGGCCCACACACGCAACGCGGAGGTTTCCTGCTTGGACAAATCCGCGTGAGCGACGAGGCGAGCGACACCGACGAAATTCCCGTAGCGCAGCGCCACGAACTCGAGCGCAAACCGCGGATAGCCCGCAGCATCCGCGTCCTGGCACTGCCGATCGTGGTGTTCTGGGTGCTGCTGGCCGTCGGCGTCAACGTCTTCGTCCCACAGTTGGAAAAGGTCGCCGAGGAAATCTCGGTGCCGCTGTCGCCGGCCGATGCGCCGTCGGTGACCGGGATGAAGCACATCGGTGAGAAGTTCAAGGAGTACGACTCCGACAACCTCGTGCTGGTGACCCTGGTCGGTGACAAACCGCTCGGGCCGGACGCCCACAAGTTCTACGACGACCTGGTCAAGAAGATCCAGGCTGACCACGAACACGTCGAGCATGCGCTGAACTTCTGGGGGCAGCGATTCACGTCCTCGGGTGTCGAGAGCTACGACCACAAGGCCGCCTACGTCCAGGTCAATCTCAAGGGTGACCAGGGTGGTGCCGAGGGCGACAAATCGGTTGCCGCCGTTCGCAAGATCGTCGCGGACGCCAAGCCGCCGGCGGGGGTGAAAGCCTATGTCGCCGGCCAGGGAGCGCTGACTGCCGACACGATCGTGGTGGGCGATGCGAGCTTGGCCAAGATCACGCTCATCACGGTCGTCATCATCGCGATCATGCTGATGTTCGTTTACCGGTCCATCGGCACCGTGTTGCTGACCATGGTGATCCTCTTCGTGGGACTCGCGGCCGGCCGCGGCGTGGTTTCGCTGCTGGGCGAAACCGGCATCATGGGGTTGTCGACCTTCGCCGTGAACCTGCTGACCTCACTCGCGATCGCGGCAGGTACCGACTACGCGATCTTCATGGTCGGCCGCTACCAGGAGGGCCGTGAACGGGGCTTGGACCGTGAAGCCGCCTACTACGACACCTTCGCCGGTGTCAGCAAGGTGGTCCTGGGCTCCGGTCTGACCATTGTCGGGGCGCTGGCCTGCCTGAAGTTCACCCGGCTGCCCTACTTCAGTTCGCTGGCGTTCCCGTGCGCAGTGGGACTGCTGGTGGTGGTGGCGGCTGGGGTCACGCTGACGCCCGCTATCATCGCAGTCGCCAGTGGCTTCGGTCTTTTGGACCCCAAGCGCAAGTTCAACTACACCCGATGGCGCCGCCTGGCGACTGCCATCGTGCGGTGGCCCGCGCCCATCCTTGCCACCTCCGTCATCCTGG
>NZ_JBYCLA010000436.1:0-12602 GCF_057473665.1 Mycobacterium sp. TH-M25 | reverse complement strand
GCCCTGACCCTCTCCCCGGCCGACATGCTGCGCGCGGACGGCTACCTGCTGGGCACCCCGGCCAATCTGGGCTACATGAGCGGTGCCCTCAAGCACTTATCGGTCGGATACCCCGCTATTACCGCGCGCCTACCGTGAGGTGCCTATCCCTATTCAGGTTTCTCGGACGCTCAAATACAGGGTGATTTTTCGTACGAGTTCGGTGAGATTTTTCTTAGTTCCGCCTCGGTGTTTCCGCTGCTAGCGTGCGGTTTCGGTGTGCAAGCACCAACTGCAGCACCAACTGCAGACGACGAGAAGGGATAGACCGATGACGATGACTGGGCCTCGCACTCGGACATACTGGGCCGCCTACTACTACGCGATGTTGAAGGCCGGGAACAACGGGAAGCTGACCGAGTTCGGCGAGTGGTATCGGGACCACGGAGCGGGCCGGATGAGTCTCCGGGAGGCCTGGCAGCGGGCACCTGACTGGATGACCGCACCCGGCTCCCGGTAGACATGTCCGAGTGGCCAGGCTCCTGATCGTTCACCACACCCCGTCGCCACACTGCCAGGAGATGTTCGAGGCGGTCGTGGCCGGGGCGACCGCCCCCGACATCGAGGGCGTCGAGGTGGTGCGCCGACCGGCGCTGACGGTGTCGCCGGTCGAGATGCTGCAAGCCGACGGCTACCTGTTGGGCTCGCCGGTCAACCTCGGTTACGTCAGTGGGGCTTTGAAGCTGGCGTTCGACCAGTCCTACTACCAGTTGCTGGACTCGACCCGTGGCCGACCGTTCGGGCTGTGGCTCCACGGCAACGAGGGCACCGAAGGGGCCGAGCGCGCCATCGACGGGATCACCGCTGGGCTCGGTTGGGTCAAGGCGACCGATCACGTCGTCGTCTCTGGTAAGCCCACTAAGGCCGACGCTGAGGCGTGCTGGAACCTGGGGGCCACCGTGGCGGCGACGTTGATGGCGTAGGGATTCAAGCCGTGAGCCGGTTATGTGGCGGAGTTCGGCCGCGCGGCCAACCATCTGAGACGAAGTAGTAGCACGGTTGAATGCTTCACTCGTCCTTGACGAGGCGCAGAACAGGGCGCTGGTCCTCCTCTCCTAGGAGGTCACGCAGCTGCCCAGGGCTGATCTTTAGGACATCCGCGAGAACGGGTACGCCTGCGCCGTGCTGACCAGCGAGCTCAACGCCTTTTCGCAGAAGCGTTGCTACCTCACCGGGGTACGCGCTGGTGGGGTCCGCCGACGGGTCGTATGTCATGGCCAATCGCTGGTAGGCCCGCCGTGCGGACGAATCGGTGGTGCGGTGCCGCTCCACCATCCGACGGACCAATGACTTTGGCGACACACCCCACGTTCGACCCAGTCGATGCAGGGCCGGTAGATCGAGCCTCTCGGGCAGCACCGCATCCATTGACGCGGCAGGGGTTAGAAATGCCGCAGCGAACTCGTCTGCCTCACGCTCCACCGCCTGGCTCGACTCGCCGGAGTCCCCGTGAAGGAGTAAGTGGCCGACCTCGTGAGCGATCGAAAATCGGTGCCCGAATACGTTTTCGCTGCGGCGGGGCGTTGTGATGATGATAGGACGGTCCACGATCACTACCGAGAAGGCATCGACCGCATCAATCTCGCCTAGGGGACGTACCGCCACCACGATGCCGTGCGACTCCACTTTGGCTACCAAGTGCTTGACTGGCCCATCGGGGATGTTCCAGTGTCTCCGCAGGATCGCAGCGGCTTCCGCAGGTGCGGTGCCGGGCTCAACGTGCGGTAGGTCGGGTACCGGCAGCTTGACGTACCTCTCAAGCGCGAAGGTCAGTTCCCACATCAGTGTTGCCGTCGCGACTGCTCGTTGGCGGTCGCTCGCGCGCGCGGATCTCAAGCTCCGAAAATGGGCATGGACGGTATCCATTCGGGCGAGAGGACGGCCCACCCCGAAGAACCCCGGTCGCACCCTCAGCGCCTTCGCCATTCGATCGATGACATCGGGACGCGGCGAGTTCACACCCGCCTCGTACTGGCCGATTGCAGCAGGCGAAACACCCACTTCTGCGGCGAGGTCCGTCTTGCTTATCGCAAGGCGCACACGGGCCTGGGTCAGCCGCGCCGGGTCGAATCGACCATGCGTTTGACCGGCCTCGGGCCAGTCGAACAAGCTTGGCGGATCATCACTCATCCGTGGTCGGGCGCTCCTGCGGCCGCGGCTCCACCGAGGGACCGTCTGGCGTGCCGCTGTCGAACGAGTCCGTACTTGACGCATCGCGATCGGTGTCGGAGCTGGGCTCCCAGATCGACTCCAGCCCACGAACTTCGACCTTGCCGGTGGTGTCGTCCAGAACGGCGACTCCCCAACTTATCGACTGCAACTGCCACGGCGACGATTCAACCATCACCAGCACCACCGGCATCTTGTCGCCCGCTGCCCGAAGTGTGTGACCGAGTTCGCCGCCCGGAGGATCGTCGTCGTCACCCCGGCCCTCGTCCACCAGGACGGGATCGAACAGCATCGGCTGTGGGGGAGACGCGGAGAAGCCATTCTTGCGCGTCGGACTCGATGCGAAGAAGCTGACCGCATCCGTAGAGCCGGGGACCCGCCACACGTACACCAGGCAGTCGTTCACCACCGGGATCTTGTATCCAGCCGGAGTGAGCTTCTGCGACTGGAAGCCGCGCCCCGTCAGCGCATCGTTGGTGTCGTCCAGCAGGTCGCGCCACTGACTTCCGAAGGCCATCGAATATCGCGTGCCCGCGACTTGATGAGCGTCTGCAAACCGATTATGTCGAGACCGTATGACATTGACGAGCACGTCACGGACTGTTTGTGCGTGCGGGCCGAGAGCGTTGGTGGGCGAATCCGGAACCATGAAGGCGTCTCCTATATCCGCGTCCGGGAGCGTGGATCGAACGGGACGCGACTTTAGTATTGCACACGTATCGCGCACAAGGGCTATATCTGCTATGCAAAAACGCGCAGTGGGAGCCGGGCTGGCGACCGCGCGTGATTATTGAGCGTCCCGGTCAGGCTCGCTACCCGCCGATCCGGCGGGTCATCCACTCCGGCGTCGGGGCTAACCGGCCTTCCCGGGCGCGGCGAGCCACGTCGAGCGGACTGGCGAAGTGCCATTGCTGTCCGATGGCATGCGCTAACACGTCGTAGGCCACCACTGCCGCCGCCACTCGGTCGGGCTGGTGTTGTCCGGCTTCCCAGGTGACGGCCTGCGCCTCGAAATCGGGCAGGTGTCCGGCCATCCTGCACCGGCCCGTTTCCAGCGCGGCCAGCAGGCCGGTGGCCCGGGCCACCGCGTCACCCCTGCCCCGGTCAGTGCCCTTGGGTGGCCAGCCGGTGACTCTGATGGCTCGGTTGAGCCGATACTTGGGCAGCGCCTCGGTGACCAACCTGGTGTAGGTGGTCCTCGCGCTGAACGCCTCAATCGCGACTTCGCTGGCACCGACGTCGCGGGCGAGTTCTACGGCGCGGCGGCTCCACTGATCTGAGGTGTAATGACCTGATACGTCTGCGATCAGCGCGATGGTGCCGTCAGTGCCCAGGCTGGCGGCGACGATGCCGGTTTCGTCGCCTTCGCCGCTGTCGGCGGGGTCCACGCCGACCACCAACTTGAACGCCCCCGGTGGTGCCGCTGGGAGCCGCCAATCGTCCAGCCACTGACGTTTGATCAGCCCGCCTTCGGGCGTGCTGGGCGTACCCAGATACATTGCGGCCCAAGCGCGGGAGCCGACCTCAGACTCAATCTCGCGGAACTGTGCGGCGGTGCGTCCCACGGCGGATGTCATAGCGACGCCGCTGCGCTCACGCATCAGGGCATCCGGCACCCCAGTGGTGCTGATGGCCGGGATGTTCACGCACCGCCACCGGCTGCCGGGTTCGGCCAGCAACGCACCGGCCAGGTCCTCAGGGTGCCAGCGGGTCAGCACGATGATGGCGCTCGCGCCGGGCATCAGCCGGGTCATCAAGCTGGCTTTGAACTCTGCGATCAGTCGCCGTCGGTAGGCATCAGAGTCGGCCTCCTGCGCGCCCTTTACCGGGTCGTCCACGACCAGCACGTTGGCTCCGAAGCCGGTGGTGCTGGAAAGGATTCCGCCCGCGAGCATGCCGCCCCGGTGACCGGCGACTCGCCAGCGGCCCACGGCTTGCTTGTCGGCGGCTAGCTCGATGCCTACGACGCCGGGGTTTTCGGCGATCAGCCGCCGGGCCGCCGCGCTGTGTTCTTCGGCGAGGGCGTCGCCGTAGGACTTGACGATGATTTCGGCGTCGGGGTCGCGGGCCAGCAGCCACACCGGGAATACCTGGGAGGTGAGCACGGACTTGCCGGTGCGCGGTGGCATGGTCACGATCAGCCGCGAGTCCGGTTCCTCCACGGCGCGCACCAGTTCGTCGGACAGCAGTCTGATGGCCGGGGTGACCACGTAGCCGGGTACGAGCCGCCGTGCCAGTTCCGCCGGGGTCGTCGGACACTGCCGCTGGCGCACCAAGGCGATGGCCCGGGCAGCGGCCAGCGCGGCGATGGGATCGGTTGCCATGGCCGGGGTCACGCCGCGAATCCGGCGCTTCGGGCGTCCCACAGGTCGCGCCGGGTCCAGCTGTACAAGCAGCGGTCGCAGACGTAATCACAGATCACCCGCTTGCCCCCGTGCCAGGTGACGGCGTCGGGTTCGGTCATCGAGGCCAGGCGCAGGCGGCGATCTGCTTGATCCCCAGCGGGGTTGCAGCGGGGGCAGTAGTCAGGCAACCAGGAATCGTGAAACGGGCTGTGCGGCGGGTGGTTCTCGGGCATCGGGGTCTCCTCGGTGGTGGTGTCGTTGGTTTCGTTGGGGTTGTCCATCTGGCCGGTCACCGCGCCGCCGAGGTTCGGCACGGGGAACCGTGAACCTAGGCCGGTAGCCGCGCAGGCACAGAACGCACGTTGGATCGCAGCGCGGCCAGCTGGACACTGGTGCGGCCCCCGCCGTCGGTGATACCCAGTGCGGCCAGGACATCGCCCTGGTGCGCTTCGCCGACCCGGTGCAGCTGCTGGGCCACGCGGATCACCCCGGGCCAACACCTGTCGAGCAGCGGGACCGCAGCCATGCCGGTGTGTGTTCCGCCGCTGGCCGTCAGAACCCGCGCGTCCTTTCGCCCACAGCCATCGAGAGCGGCGAACAGCGCCCGCTGGGTAGGGCGGTGGCCCCCGGCGTGAAACTTCGCTTCGCCGTAGGGTCCGGCGTAGGCGATTTCAGCGTCGCGTCCATGAGGCCGGTCGGTGAAGGTGGTCAGCCCTTCCAGGCCGGTGACCCGGCTGCGGGTGACCACGGCGTTGCGTAGCTCCCCGCCCAGCGCCACACCGACGGTGGCATGGGCGGCTTCGTGCACGCACATCGCCATGTGGGCGCGTTCATGCGGATTGATGTCGGCCAATGTCAAAGGCATTGCAGAAGTTGTCCTTTCAGATCGCCAGCTGGTCAACGTCAGGGCGGGGTGCGGTACATAACGCGGAGCCACCCCGCCCCGCCGCCGATCCATCGACCACACGGAAGTTCGGATAGTCGTTGCCGTGCAACAGGTTGCGAGTGATCTTGTCGCGGACGTTGGCCGACCGCGCCTGCCATGCGCGCTCGCTGTCATCGAGGTATCGCTCGATGCAGCCGGTGCAGGTGTACTGCCAGACGGAGCCTTTCCACCGCGCGCACGGCCCACCACAGGACTGACAGCGCGGCCCGGTGTAGCTGTCGCGCTCGCTCGGCACGGTGCTGGACATTCCAGTCATCACCGGTCGGCCTCCGACCAGGCCGCCGCCGTGGCCGCTGCTGCGCCCGTGTCGATCCCGGCCCCCTTGGGAGCCGACGGCAGGGCCTTGCGCTGGTCGATCAGCCCGGCTTCGCGGGCGTTGCCCTCGGGCACCCGATACAGGCGGCGGGGGCCGCGCCGTGTCAGGGTTTCGATGCTGTCGGGGCCGCCGATGGTGAGCAGCGTGGCCAGCGCCTGGCCGCGCAGTGACGGATCCACAAAATCCAACGTGGCGAAGCCGTCATCAACAGTGACGGTGATTCCCTGGGGCATGCCTGGGTCTCCTTAGGGGGTGATTTCGACGGCGGCCACGATGGCCTCATAGCCCACCACTACGGTGCGCTCAGCGACGGCGGCAAAGGCGTTGCGGCGCTCGTCAATCGCGGTGCGGACCTGAACCTGATCACGCCAACCGAACGGCTGACTGGTGGCCACCAGGGTGTCTTCAAGGCCATCGACGTAGCCGCCGCCGAAAATCCAGGTATGCCCCAGCGGGCTGACCCACCGGGTGCCCGACCTGATCACCAGGCCGAACTCTTGGCTGGCCCACTGCGCCCCGGCATGGAAGAACCCCACCGTGTTGGTCAGCGCCATCTGAGCTTCTAGATAGCCCACCGCGAGCTTGAAACTGTCGGCCTGCTGCATCGGACCGGGAAGATCAGCGGCGTCGGCGAGCAGCCGTGCCGTGAACTCACGCTCCACAGCCACCTGCTCCTGCAAGCGCATGATCTGGACCGCCCGCGCCTGAACCTCAGCCCGGCTGGGCGCGGTCAAGTCGCACTCGTCATACGCCCAGACCGTCATCGGACTGAACGGGTCTACACCGGCGGGCCTGGTGCCCTCTTTGCGATCACCGTCAAGCTCCGGCACCGGACACCACGGCGCGCCCCAAACGCCGAAAGCGCCCTCACCGCCGTAGTTTCCGGCGGGCCGAATCTGCACACCGTTGAGATGCCGGCTCGGTTGGTCACCGCCAATTTCGGTCCAGTAGGTGCTGGAATACAAGCCGAACGCCGTCGGATTGACCGGCGGGGCTTCGAAGTCCACCGGCAGCATGTCGCTGTAGGTCTCGACGGGAAAGTCGGGCAGGCCGATAGTCATGGCAATCTCCTAGGTGTGGATGCCGAGCGCGGCCAGCTCGGCAGCGGGGTCGGCATCGGTGGGACCGGTCGTGGTGTTGGTGGCGCGGATCTGGTCATCTCGGTCGAGGCGGCGTTCGAGTGCCAGCGCCGCCCGGTCGATGGTGTCGAGCAGCAGCCGTTCGAGCCGGTCGCTGTAGGCGGCGGCCACCCGCAGCCCGTCGGCGGCTGAAGCCATCTCGGTCAGCGCCGCCGCCCACGACCCGTCGTCGATCATCTGGTCGCTGATCGGAGGCAACACGGGACGTTGCGCGGTGTCTTTTATCAGGTTCAGGGCGTGCCGCCGTTGACCAGGCTCGTTAGCCAGGTGTGCCGTCTTGGCTTGGCCGTCCTGTTCGGCCTGCCAGCCGATCAGGCCGCTGACAAGTTCGTGCACGGCGTCGGCGAAGGCCGCCACCGGTTGCCGGAAACGCAGCGCGACCGGCGGCACCGACGACACCGGAGGCACCGCAGCTCGCACGGCAATGCGGGTGGCCAAAGGTTCCGCGACTTCGGCAATTTCGCGGGAAGGGCTGAAGGAGCGGACGCGCTGGGTGATCAAACGCTGGCGGCGACGCGGACGCCATTGCGCCTGGGTGAAGGTCGGCACGAGTTCCGGCTTCCCGCGCAGTCGCCCGGCGTGCGTTCGGTTGGCCGCAGTGATGGCCGACAGGTAGTCGCTCATCGGGCGACCGCCGGGTGTGCGTGGCGCAGCATGTCGGCCAGCGCCGGGACGTGCGCAGGGTTAAGGTGCTGCCGATCAGCGTCGAGTACCCGCCGCACCCTCCAATACGCCAGGGCGGCCAGGCATTCGGCGACGCGGGGGTCGGCGTTGGTAGCACCCCGGGAACGCAGCGCGGCCAGCTTGCCCGACCACTGCGCCGGGTTGAGCGCGCCGGGATCGGTTGCGTAGTTGCACGGAATCGTGGCGGTCACATACCTATGAGAACATGCGACGGTGCAGCGCAGCTGCCACGCTGTAATAGCGAAATACGTTGTGGGTTGGCAAGATAACCTGTGTCTTGCCCGCCTTAGTCGGGATAGTCGCACCGTCCGACCTGCGAATTGTTTGGCCAGAGAAACGAACACCCGACCCGTCGGTTCGGGCCGGGAGTCGTTGTGCCGTCGGGCGTGTCGGCTGTGTCAGCCGACCAAATGGCAGGCACGCTAGGTGATCATGCTGACGCCTTCAACGCGCGATAGACAGTCGGCACACTGACTTCCAACAGCTCCGCGATCTTAGGCACGGGCTCCCCGCTGACCCGCAGTGCCTCCGCCTGGCGAATCAGGTCGGCGGTGATCTTCGACGGGCGACCGATGGGCTGGCCGCGTGACTTACGCGCAGCCTTGGCTGCTGCCCGACGCTCACGGCCAAGCTCAAGTTCTAGTTCAGCCAGCGAGGCCAGTACCCCGGCGACCATGCGCCCGGTGGCGTTCGACGTGTCGATGCCTTCACGCAGGGACCGGAGGACGATCTTGCGTTGGCTGAGGTCACGGATGGTCAGCATGACCTCAGCGGCGTTGCGGCCCAGGCGGTCGATGCCGACGACCACGATGGTGTCTCCCTCGCGGGCGTAGTCGAGGACGGCGGCCAGGCCGGGCCGCTGCTCTTTGGTGGATGTGCCCGTCAGCTTGTCCGAGTAGACCCGTGCGGGGTTCACCCCGGCAGCGGTGAGCGCGTCGGTCTGAGCGTCGAGGGCCTGGTGGTCAGTGGAAACGCGGGCGTATCCGAGGAGTGCGCCGGTGCCAGCGGGCGTGGTGAGGGTGGCGGTCGTCATGCCCTTAATCTATATCAAAAGTTGGGTTTACAACATTTAGATTTGACAGAACTTTTGATAATAATGACCTGGCTTGATGACTGCATGCATGTGCGGAGATGATGGTCTATCAAAACTAAAGATTTGATAGGGGCGTCTCAGCCGACGAATCCCTGTCGCCCGGCGGCCCATCCCGCCATCGGGTCGTACCCGTCGGCCCGGCGCGGTGGCTTCGGCGCGAGATCGGCGGCAACCGGTTGTTCGGGTTGGGCGGCATCCGTCGGATGGCCGGGCTCAGCGTCGGCGTCGGGGTCCGCGTTCTCGGGGCTCAGCGCCACGCTGAGCAACGAGACCGGTTCTGGCTCAACCTCGTCAGGCCCAGGACCGCTCAGCGGCTCACCGGCCTGCTGGCGGGCCACGGCCAGCCACTCGAAGAGTTCGTCAGCGGGGATGCCGTCGAGAGCCAGCACGCCGCGCGCGATCTGGACTTGCACTTCCCAGCAGGCATCGCCGGGGCCGACGACCGTGCCGACCAGCTCGCGCAGCTCGGCCACGGCCTGATGTTCCAGCGCCGCCGGGGTCAACCTGCCGTCGGCAACGTCACGGGCAATCGTCGCCGCCGCCTTGATCGCGTCCTCGGTGGTGATGGTCATGGCAGTACCTCCGCTTCAATGATGTTGCCGCCGTCGGAGATTGCGGCTTGGGTTTCACGCTGGGCGACCAGCGCCAGCAGCTCGGCCTCCATCCGGTTGATGATGGCCGTCGGGTCGGCGCTGACGTTCACATCGACCTCGGTGCGCTGCGGGGCGTAGACACCGGCCAGCTTGGCGCGCTCGGCGATGGTGGACCGCAGCTCCTTGGAATACCGGAGAGCGGTGTCGTCGTCACCAGCCTTGAGCGCCAGCAGGTACCGGGTGAAGTCGTTGCGCTGGATCAGCTGGAGCGCCTGATCGTGTCGGGCGCGGGCCTGCTCGATGGACTCGGGTGGCGTACGGTCCCGCAGCCTCGCGACCGCCTGTTGTGCCGCCTGGCGGCTCCGGTATCCCAGGGCGTCGGCGACCTCCTGCCAGGTTGCGCCGGTCGCGGCCAGGCGCGCGGCCTGGTTCGCCCGGTGCTGGGAGTCGAGTCGGTTGGTCATGGTCAACATCTTGTCAACGGACCGTGCAGCACGTCCGAGCCAGCGGGGCGCGTTTCCCGGCCCCGCAGCTTCCCGGCAGACCGCCTCGCTGGTCGCCTTGTTGTTCTTCGTCGTTGACCCTTCGGCCCGTATTGGCCCCTCTTCTATAGGGAGGGGCCGATACTCAATAAGGGATGGCCCCCGATCAGCCCCTTCGGCGGGGCCGATAGAAAGCCCAGGTGAGAAGCTATTTCCCACGATTATCGGCCCCTATCGGCCCCGCCCTGGGGGCTGATAGCAAAACGTGTATCGGCCCCTTTTGGCGGGGCCGATAGAAACCGCAGCTCAGAGGGTGTTTTCGGGCTCATTGGCCCATCGGCCCGACATCGCGGGGCCGACGTGGCATCAGGCCGGGCGCGGTGCTCTCATCGGCGTCAGCGTCTGCGTCGTTGCCCATGCACAGCGGGTCGCGCGCCTTCGGGTCCAGCCGGTAGAGCTTGGCCCGATTCTGGTGCCGCCGAGTGACCAGCCCGCGCTTCTCGGCCAGCGCCAGAGCCGCGTCGGTGGTCTCTTTCTTGCCGCCGACGGCTGACCGGATCTGGCTGACGTTCATCTCGTCCGTTCCTTCGGTGGCTTTGTCGGCCAGCGCGTCCAAGACGGCACTGAGGCGCTTCTCGACGTTCTCGGCTTGGTGTGTAGTAGCGCGGTTGCCCCCGGCGTAGGTCAGCCTCCCGGTGGCCTTATCGAAGCTCAGTAGGCCCTCGCGCACCGGGTCGTCGGCGTCGCGCACCTTGTCGGTGGAGAAGTAGCGCGGCTGAAGGGGATGGTCGTCCTCGCGCACGATCTTCCAGTTCGCGTCAGACCACCCGAGGAGGGTCGAATCGCCCCGGGCGCGCTCGTTGGCGTGGCCCATGTGGTGATGCACCAGCACGTCGTCTACGCCCGCCGCCGTGAGCATGTCGGTCAACGGGTACAGCAGCTTGCCCATCTCGCGGTTCTCGTCCAGGCCCATGGCTTCCAGAACGGGCTTGAGGCAGTCGAACACCAGGAAATCGCAACCGAGGTCGGCCAGCCGCCGGGTCCACATATCGCGTAGCCGGTCGTTGCCCAGATCGAACAGCCCGGCCTGGCCGCGCAGGTTCACCACGTCTACTACCGCCGAGGTGTTGGTCACGCCCTGGCGGCGCAGCCACCGCTTGAGCATCCCCGGCGTCATCTCGTTGTCGATGATCACGATGCGTTCGGCGGCCTGATTGACCGCGAACACATCCAGGAACGGCTCGCCGTCGGCCAGCGAGCGCACCAGGTTGCCGCTGAGCGTCGTTTTGCCGCCGCCCGCCGGAGCCGCGCACAACACCTTGGCTCCGCCAGCGGGCCACACGTTGTCGATGCGGAACCGCACAGGATCGTCGTCCTCGACCAACAGCGCGTCCAAGCTGGTGATGGGCGGCAATTCGATCTGGGCGGCGTCCAGATCGTTGAGACGTTTGCGGGCTTCGCGGTCGATCCACAACTGGGACGCACGCGCGAGGATCTTGCGTTCGGTTCCGTCGTCGTTGTTCGGCTGCTCGTCGCCCCCATCGTCTTGCCTGCCATTGGTTGCCTCGCCGCTGTTGAGGAAAGCCAGGTCCACGTCGAACCCCTGCCGGGCGCGGTCGATACCGAGGGCGTCCATTGCTGCTCCTTGGTTGCCGTCGTAATGCAGTAGCGCCACCGCCTGCAACTTGCTAAAGGTGGTTTTGCCGGTCGCCGCGATGTGCCCGGCCCACGGCTCCCCGGGGTTGTCGGTCCAGATGTGCAGTGGCGGATCAACCGAAGTCACCCACTGGCCACAACCCGGCTCATGGGCGGTGGCCGATTTCGGGCTGCCGTGGAGACCAGGAGCGGTCCAGGTGGGGCATCCGCACCCGTCGGCCTTGCCGGTGGGCGTCCACCCAGCGGGCTCCGGCTCCAGAATGGCTGCCCAGGGCACGCCAGCGCCCCATTGCGCCACCGGATCGGTCTCGGAGTCGATGCGGCCCCGGCTGCGTTGCATCCGTTCCCCGTAGCCCTCGCCGTGCCTGGCGATCCGGTCGGCCAGCCAGTCGGGTAGCGGGTACACCGCACCGCTGGCGATGTACGGGCCTTCGGAGCGCACGCTTGGCGGTGACAGTACGTACTTCCCTGCGCCCCACAGAATCGAGTAAGCATCGTCGCCGTCGCCCAGGGGAATCATCGATTCAGGTCGCGCCGGCAATTCCATGCCCTCGGGCACCGTGAAGTAGAAATGCCCGCCGTCGCGATGCGCCAATGTCACGCCGTCAGCGGCTAGTTGGCCGGGGCTGCGCACCGTCGGTGCGGTGCTGGAATCGGCTTCGGCGTCGGTGAGGAACCGCGCCAGCTGCCCGGCGGTGTCGCAGTCCACCACGACCAACCGGCTGCGGCCCAGTGACACCGCGACATTCACCTCCACTTCTGCGCCGAAGATCTCGACGTAGCGATCCAGGTAGTCGTCCAACACTTCTACGTCCGTGCTGGCCAGGTGGACCCCAGCGGGGCTATTGACCTTCTGCCAATTCGGATGTCCCGCACCGCGCGCGGCTTCCTGCGCCGCTTTATCGTCAGCTCTCCGCCGCTGCGGGGTGCGCAAATCGGCGGCCTTCTTGCTGGCCGGGTAGACAAGCAGTGGCGCGCAGCCTAGGGCGGCCAGCGCGTGCAGGTACTCACGCACGCCTTCGTGGTCGTCGGCCTTCGGCGCTTCGGCCAGTAGCGCCGTGATCTTGGCGGCGCGATTGCCGTCCTGCGGGTTAGACTCCACTTCGTACCTTTCGATTGGTGGTGCTTTCGGAGGGGCTG
>NZ_JBYCLA010000435.1:0-4353 GCF_057473665.1 Mycobacterium sp. TH-M25 | reverse complement strand
GATTCAGTTGCGTCTGCCGATTCGCCGACGAAAACATTGTCGTGCTCGGCCGCCCGCAGGACGGTGACCGCATGCTCCCGGTCACGAACGACGGCGGCCATGGTGACGTCGTGCTTGCGGCGGCGAGCCAGCGTATAGGCGACGTCGGACAGGTCCGGGCCGCCTGATTTTTCTAAAACCGTGGCCAGGGCGGCCCGTGATTCGCCAAGCGCCGCAGCGGTTTGCGCCGACAGCAAGATCACCTGGGGGCCGGTCGGCGCGGCATGCGCAGGAACTTCCGGCGCTTCCTCGAGTATGACGTGGGCGTTGGTACCACCGACCCCGAATGAGCTGACCCCGGCCCGACGCACGCCGTCCCACTCCCATGGGCCGTACTTGCTTTGCACGACGAATGGAGTTTGGTCCAGACGCAGTTCCGGGTTCGGACTGGTGTAGTGCAGCGTCGCGGGAATCGCTTTGTTCTTCAGGCACAGAATCGTTTTAATCAGACCCGCGATTCCGGCGGCGACTTCCAGGTGGCCGATGTTCGATTTGACCGACCCCAGCACACATGGGCCCGGGCGGGGTGTCTGCGATACTTCGAATGCCGTTTTCAGCCCTTGGATTTCGATGGGGTCACCGAGCGGGGTGCCGGTTCCATGGGTCTCGACATAGCTCACGGTCGACGAATCGATGCCGGCCACCGCATGGGCTTCGGCGATGACATCGGCCTGAGCGGCCGGATTGGGCGCCGCGTAACCCATTTTCATGGATCCATCGTTGTTGATCGCCGATCCGCGGATGACAGCGTGAATTCGGTCGCCAGCGTCGATGGCGGCCTGTAGCGGCTTGAGGGCCACCAACGCGACACCGCTGCCGAAGACAGTGCCGTCGGCTCGCACGTCGAAGGGCCGACAGTGGCCGACAGCCGACACCATCGATCCCGGCGAGTTCCAGTAACCGACACGGTGCGGGATGCACAGCGACGATCCGCCGGCCAATGCCATGTCACATTCACCGGACAGCAGACTCAGGCAGGCCAGGTGCAGCGCGACGAGCGACGACGAGCACGCGGTTTGCACCGCGATGCTTGGGCCCCGCAGGTTGAACGCGTGCGATATCCGAGTTGCCAGAAAGTCTTTGTCGTTCTGTAGGAACAGACTGAATTGGTCGAAGTTGAGTCCCTCAGCCAAAACGGCGTGGGGGTCGCGCTGCGACAACAGGTTGTGCAGGAGATAGCCGCTGGGAGAGCTGGTTCCGTAGACGCCGATCGAGCCATCGAACTGCGCCGGGTCACAGCCTGCATCCTCTAGCGCATGCCAGGCGCACTGCAGGAACAACCGGTGTTGTGGATCCAGTACCTGCGCGGCCAGCGGCGGCAACCCGAAGAAGTCGGCGTCGAACTCGTCGATGCCGTCGAGTAGCGGTGCGCGACGCACGTACGCCGGATCGGCCAGTGTCTTGTCGCTGACACCATTGTCGCGCAGCTCTTGCTCAGACAGGGTGACGATCGACTCTTTGCCGCGCCGAAGGTTGGTCCAGAACGCCGACACATCGTTGGCGCCCGGAAATTTGCCGGCCATGCCGACCACCGCGATCGCGTTGTCGGGGGTGTTCACTGGTTCTATCCTCCCTGTACGTCAGGTTTAGGTCGGCGCCGCATCGCGGCTCCATGTCGCGCCGCCGCACGCTGCTGCGCGCGGTCACGAACAGTGTCCGTGCTTTTCAGGTTGTCGAGCTTCTGTTCTGGGCTCGCGAGCCCAAGTTGACGCACAAGATCGGCCGTCAGGTCTTGTAGGGACGCGCCCTGCAAGATCAATGTCACCGGCGGTTCCACGCCGAAGTCCGCCCGTGCACCGTTGCGGATCCGCACCGCCATCAGGGAATCCAGCCCCAGCTCGGTCAACGGCACGGCGGGATCGACTGTTGATCGGTCAGCGTAGCCCATCACCGCCGCGATCCGCGCGCGCATCCGCTCGGTCACCACGCGCTGAGCCTCTGCCGGATCGAGATCGGCAAGCGCGTCAGGCCCGGCCCAGTCGCCCAGGTCGCCCGCCGCATCCAGCTGCTCGACCACCCAGGTGAAGTAGCTGATGCTGCGCATCTCCGGGAATGTGACCAGAGCCTTATCGGCACGTAACCGGGCGACGCCCGTGCGGGTCCGGCCGGCGGCCAGCAACGAGTCGAGAGCCTCGATGCCCTCTGCCGGGGTGATTGTATCAAGAACACTGCCTACCAACGCCTGGGCGACGCCCACGTCTGACCATGGGCCCCAGTTGATCACCGCCGCCGGCAAACCGGATGCCTTGCGCCACGTGACCAACGCGTCGAGCCATGCGCTGGCACATGCGTATGCCGCTTGTCCGGGCGAGCCCAAGAGCGAAGCAACGGACGAGAACCCCAGCCACCAGTCGAGCTCACAGCTAGCGCTGGCCTGGTGCATCCGCAGGGCGCCGGTGGCTTTGGGCGTCCAAACCCGCTCCAGGTTTTCTCTGGTCATGGTGAACACCAGACTGTCTTCGATGACCGCCGCGCCGTGCACTATCCCACGCAAGTCGCGCTGGCCTTTTCCTGCCGCCTCGATCAAACTTTCGGCCACACCTGGTGCCGCCACATCACCGCGCACCAGCACGATTTCGGCGCGAGATTCCAATTCGGCGACGATTTTGAGCTGTTCCTCGCTGGGGTCGCTGCGGCCGCCCAGGACCACCCGACCAGCGCCGCGATCTACCAGCCATCTGGCGACGACTAGGCCAAGGCCACCAAGACCACCCGTGACGATGTATGCCGCTCCAGGGCGAACCACCGGATTGTCTTTGCCTACATCAAATATGGCTGGAAGAGTCGCCCGGCACAGCCGTTCGACGAATCTGCGTTCACCCCGCCACGCGATCACATCATCGCCACCGGACTCACTGGCAGAATTGTGCAGTTCAGCGGTCAGCGCAGCGATCCGATCGTGCGTGGCATCCAGATCGAGCAGGGTGGCGCGCAGGTCCGGATTCTCCAGGGCCAGCACTCGCACCAGACCCTTCAAGGCGGCCGTCGCGGGGGCTCCCGGCTCGTCGTCCTGAACGGAAAGACCACCACCGGCGATCAACCACAGCCGTGGCGATCGACCGTGCCAGGTGCCGACGATCGCACGAACGACAGTCGAGATCGACCACACCGAGTCCCGCGCTTGTACCAGCCCGTCGTCCAACCCGGTTGCCGCACCGCCGACGAAGACGACCACGCCAACGGGTGGGTGCTCTGGATCACCGGCCGTCTCCGCGAATGCGGCAAGCATCGCCGATTCGTCGTGGAGATTGGCGGTGTGCACCCGCCGCATCGGTGAGCTCCACCCTGCGATGAATTCGTCTGCCAGGGATTTAGCTGAGGGATCCAAGTCGGTGAGTACCAACCAACTTGTGCGCGCTGTCTCGGTGGCCGACTCCGAAGCCGGCGAGACCGAAATCGGGCTTTCGATCCACTCGGCGTCGAAGACCTTCTGCGCCAACGGCAATGGTACCGCACGACGCTCGACACGTCTCAGGTAGATGCCATCCACTTCGGCTGCTACGTAACCGGCGTCGTCGATCAAGACGATCTTGCCCAACTTGCCGGCGCCGCCGTCGAGGTTCGTCAGGCGTGCCCGACACCGGGCGTGCCGACCGATGTCGCGGTATACCCGGATCGTCTCGAACGACACCGGCAGGTAGCTGACCTCCGCCGACCCTGCGGCCTCGCCGTCGGGTATTGCGGCACCGACACTTTGCAGCGCCGCATCCAGCACGACGGGGTGGAGCCGATATCCGGGATGCCGGGGAGCCTCGTCGGGAACGGTGATCTCGGTTTCCGCGGAACCGTCGGGCAGCCGAGCTATCCGGGTCAATGCCGCAAACACCGGACCATGGTGTTGACCGGTCTGCCGGAGCACGGCGTAGAAATCGGCTGGCGACACGGTTACCTCGTTCGAAGAACCGGGTGCTTGCTGGTACGGCTGCGCGACATGGTGCGATACGTGCTCAACCTTGGCCGTGGCGTGCCGAGAGAAGTCACAGCGAGGTGAGCGGGAATAGACTTCGACCCGAATATTGCTGTCCCCGTGGCGAGTTAACTGCGTCGTCAGCGGTGTGTGGTTGTCGAGGGGAAGCATCTGCTCGACCTCGAACTGGTTGATCATAATGGCGCCAGCGGGTACACCGAGCGCTTCGCTGGCCGCGGCCACAGCGATCTCGGCAAACGCGGCGGCCGGCATGATGGGCTGGCCGAACACCTTGTGGTCGGCTAACCAGGGGCATACGTCGGTTCCGACATCTGCCTGCCAGACGTGGTCTCCGCTGCCAGGCATCTCGATGTGCACACCGAGCAGCGGGTGGGTCACGGCCAGCT
>NZ_JBYCLA010000434.1:0-4030 GCF_057473665.1 Mycobacterium sp. TH-M25 | reverse complement strand
CGACATCCATCGCAAGGCGGTGACACTGCACGCCGGCAGCGCCACACCGGCAGTGCAGGCCGACGGGATCGCGGCCCTCGGGGTGGCCTCGGCGCTGATGGTTGGCCTGTATGCCAAACGTCGGGGAATCGAGCTGCCCAACATGGTGACGACCATGCTCGGCACCACGCTGCAGGCGCTGATCACCAACAACACCGGTTACGCCGGCCGACCCGAACCCGAGGTGGCCGACGAGAACTTCTACGGGCTCAATGCGCTGTACCGCATGTATCGCGCCGCCGACGGTTGGGTTTTCCTGGCGGCGCCGCTCGCCCACGAGTGGCCAGCACTCGCGAAGGCGATGGCTCCCTACGTCGACCTGTACGCCGACAAGCGGTTCGCCACGGCGACGTCGCGGGCGGATAACGACGAAGCCCTGACAGATGTCCTCGGCCCCGTGTTCGCCACCAAGACCAAACTGGAGTGGGAACACGAACTATCGTCCCAGGACGTCGGCTGCGTGGAAGTGGTGGAACGCAATTCAGAACTGGTGCTGCAGACCGACCCGTACTTCGAGGCCGGCTATTCGGTAACGGCCCACAGCCCGATCTTCGAGGAGCACCGGCGTCTGGCGCCGTTGTACCGGTTCTCACGATCGCGCACCAAGGCCGATGCCGGCTGCACGATCGGACAGCACACCGACGCATTGCTGCGCGAAATCGGACTCGATGACGCACGGATCGCCGACCTGCATGCACGCAAGATCGTCGGCGGCGGTGACTAGCGCTGCTCGGACTCGGCGAACAGGCCGCGCGTTTCATACGACACAGGCGCGGTCAGCATGCCAACCCAGCCGTCGACGTAGTTATGCAGCTGAGCCTCGCCGATCCCGTGGCCCGACCGCGCCGACTCGGCCAGCACGTTGAGCAGGCTGGTGTAGAGCTGGAACGTGCGGCCGCGCCGAACTCGCTCCGGCAGGTCCTGCAGCGCGGCTTCGACGAGCTCTTCGAGTCGCTCCTGGGTCCAGTCGTCGTCGAGGTGGTCGGGCCAGTAGTCCGTGCGGGCCCGCGGCTCCTCGCTGAGCCGCGCCAAGAACGGCACGAACATCTCGCCCGCCTTGATGCTATTGGCCAGTGGACGCACCAGCAGCCACACCACGGCGCGGGGATCGGCCTCCCTACCCTCGTCGCGCATCCGCGCCAGCATTTCTTGCCGCTCGGTGCCGAGTGTGCTCAGGCGGAATGCGATGAGCGCCCGGATGAGGCCATCTCGCGAGCCGAAGTGATAGCGGATCACCGAGGTGTTCGACTGGCCGGCGGCCTCCTGACTCTCGCGCAGGGTGACCGCTTCGATGCCCCGCGTGGCGAACAGCCGCTCTGCTACCTCCATCAGCATCACGCGGGTCGACTCCCCCGAGGCGTTACGACGGCGCGCGGTCGCCGACATCTCGGTTCCCGGTCCCGCCATCAGGCCTCCTTTGGCGTCACGACAGTCTTATCGCACCTGGCACCTCGGCCATATAATAATGACAGTTCATTAACAATTCTGGACTTCCTCGCGCGAAGCTGCCACCATCGATGCAGGCAGCCCCGCAGCCCTGGAGGATCAAATGAGCTTTATCTGGACCAACTCCGGCGATTCCCACTTCATGGAACCCGATGACCTGTGGCAATCCCGACTTCCCAAGAAGCTCGCGGATCTGACGCCACGCGCCGAGAAGGACGACGACGGGGAGTGGGAGACGGTGCACGTCGACGGTCAGATCTTCCGGCGCAAGCTGCCCTCCTCGGCAATGGTGAAGTTCGTCGAGGAGAGCTCCAGGCCCCAGGGCGTCCGTGACGCAAAAGTGCGGCTCGACGACCTGGACAAGGAAGGAGTCTGGGGCGAGGTGATCTTTCCGTCCCTGGGCATGTGGGCATCGAGCTTCCGCACCCCCGAACTTCTCAAGGCCTGCATGCGCGTGAGCAACGAGTACGCGCTCGAGGAGATCGCCGCGGTGTCGCCGCGCTATGTGGTGACCGCCCAGGTGTCCATCCTCGATGTCAACGACGCGGTCGAAGAGCTGCAGTGGGCCGCCGACAAGGGTTTCAAGGCCGTCTTCTTGCCGACCACGCCGCATCCGAGTGCGCCGGACTGGCACCGCAACGACTGGGAACCGTTGTGGGCGGCGGCCGAGGAATCCGGGATGGTGCTGGCCTTCCACATCGGCACCGATCCGGTGGACATGACGATCGGCGGTGCCACCGGCGGGGCCGGCATGGTCTATCGCGGTCCGGGGGGTGCGGTGATGAACTACACCGAAACCACGTTCTCGGGTCAGCGGGCGGCGATGAAGATGGTGGCCTCCGGGGCGCTGGACCGCCACCCGAGTCTGAAAATGCTGATCTCCGAGGGTGGCGCCACGTGGGTTCCGTTCCTTGGCGACCGAATGATCGAGGGTTATCGCCAGCATCACATGGCGGTGCGCCCCAAGCTGGATCGATCGCCCAAGGAAATCCTGTACAGCCAGGTCTATGCGTCCTTCCAGCACGACGAGACCGCAGTCGCGGCCTACGAACACATGGGCTACAAGAATGTGATGTTCGGCAGCGATTACCCACACATGGAGGGCACTTTCGGGCATACCCAGGACACCCTGAAACAGCTCTTCGACGGCGTCAGCGACCAGACCCGGCTGCGGATCACCCAGGGCACGTTCTACGAACTGTTTCCGGATGTCCCTCCGGTCCCAAGCGACGAAACCGTCTGAGCCCGTGCCGAACTTCTCCGGTTTGCGCGACGTCGCGATCGTCGGAATCGGCGCGACGCCCTATTACAAGCGCGGTCAGTCCCTACCGAAAACGACGACCGAGCTTGCCTGTGAGGCCATCCTGGCCGCCTGCGAGGACGCCGGTCTGACCGTCACGGATATCGATGGCTTCGCCTACTACTCGGGCGCAAGCGCCGGCTACACCGAGAAGATGGACACCGCCGACTTCATGGAGACCCTCGGGATTCCGGAAGTCCGGTTCACCGCGGCGCTGACGTCGGGCGGCGGCGGCTCGGCCGGCGCGATTGGTCTGGCGAGAGCGGCGATCGTTTCCGGCGACGCCTCCGTCGTGGTGACCTTGATGGCCCTGCAGCAGTCCAAACAGCGTCTGGGATCGGTGTTTTCGGCGATGGAGCCCGACCCGATCAACTCGTTCCTGCAGCCGTCGGGGCTGTTCGGTCCCGGGCAGCTGATGTCGGTGCTGGCCCGTCGGCACATGTATCTGTACGGCACCCGTCGGGAGGCGTTCGCCGAAATCGCCATCTCGACACGGGCCAACGCGGCCAACCGGCCCAAGGCGATACACCGGGCGCCGCTGACGGTGGAGGACTACTTTAACGCGCGCATGATTGCAGAACCTTTATGCCTGTACGACTTTTGTCAGGAGACCGACGGCGCGGTAGCGGTGATCACCACGCGCATGGACCGGGCGCGTGACCTAAAGCAGCCTCCGGTACCGGTGGTCGCCGCCGCGCACGGTGGTGTACGAGAGTGGGGTCGAGCATTCGCGTGGATGGGAATGCCGGACGACTACTTCGCCTCGTCGGGCAACAAGCCGATCGCCGAGAGGCTGTATCAGCAGGCCCGCATCACCGCCGCCGACATCGATGTTGCACTGCTCTACGACCACTTCACTCCGATGGTGCTGATGCAGCTCGAGGATTACGGCTTCTGTGAGAAAGGTGAGGGTGGGCCGTTCGTCGAAAGCGGTGCGATCCGCTATCACGGCGGTTCCATCCCGGTGAACACCCACGGCGGTCAGCTGTCCGAGGCCTACATCATCGGGATGACCCACATTATGGAAGGAGTCGAGCAGATGCGCGGCACCGCCATCAACCAGGTCGCCGACGCCGACCTGGCGTTGGTAACCGGCGGGCCGGCCAGCCTGCCGGTCAGCGGTCTGATCCTGGGGCGTGCGGCATGACCGCGCCGACGACGACACTGGCAACGACGATCCCCGGCGAACACATCCGCATCGCGGTCAACGAGACGACCGAGCCGTTCTGGGAGGCCGCCAAAACA
>NZ_JBYCLA010000433.1:0-5740 GCF_057473665.1 Mycobacterium sp. TH-M25 | reverse complement strand
AAAATAGTAAACTAGCGTGAGAGACGTCAATCGCTGCGGCGAGGCCGGTGTGAATGCTGGAGGGTCATGGCCGAGTGGTATTTGTTCCTGCCGCAGGTGCGGGTGCCGATCGCCGACATCGTGGCGCGGGCACGTCACGCCGAGGCCAGCGGGTTCACCGGGATTGCGTTCATCGACCACCTGGAGGCGCCCGGGCAGCCCGGCGAAAACATCTGGGAGGCAATGGGCGTCGCGACCTGGGTGGCTGCCAAGACCGAACGGCTACGGATCGGCCATCTGGTGCTCTGCGACGCGTTCCGCCAACCGGCGGTGCTGGCCAAGCAGGCGGTCACACTGTCAGAAGCCTCAGGCGGTAGATTCGAACTCGGGCTCGGCTCGGGATCCTGGCCCGCCGAATTCGCCAGATTCGAGGTCGGCCATCAAGATCCGGTCATGCGAGTCAGGCAGCTCGAGCAGCACCTCGACATGATCAACCAGTATTGGGGACATCGTGAGGGTTCCGCCGGTAGTCAAGCGCCGCTGCCCTCCCATCCCATACCGCTGATCCTGGGCGGCACTGGGAAGCGGATGATGGAACTTGTTCGCAGGCATGCCGATTGGTGGAACATCCCGGCCAATCACATCGACCGACTCGCGGAGTTGGCTCCCGCGGCCGGGCCTGCCCGGTTGTCGATCCAGCAGATGATCGGATTTATCCGAAAAGACAGCGATCCGGTCAGGGTGCGTGAGGCGAGCACCAAGCGCTTCGGCAATCTCGGCTCAGGCCTGATGTGTGGCGACGCCAACGAATTGTCCAGACATTTCCGGCATTTTTCCGGTCAAGGCGTCGAGCGCTTCTACGTCTGGTTCGCTGATTTCGCGGCACCGGAATCGCTGCACGAATTCGGCGAAACGGTGATCAAGGCCTTTCCGCACTAGCGGCGCGGCGGTGAACTTCGTCAGGCACCACCCGCAGCTGGGCGTACGGCCCGCGCCGCACCGCGCTCAGCCGAATCTCCGGCAGATCGACCGACGGATCCACCGTGTCGAGCCACGCGACCGCGTCGGCGACGTCGGCGACCTGGATGGCCTGCATCTCGAACGGAACGTCCTGCTGCATATCGGTTTCCACCGGGCCCGGCGTGGCGTCACGATGTGCACGGCTATGCCGTCACGGTCGACCTCGAGCGCCAGCGCGCGGGCGAATGCGTTCATGCCGGCCTTGGACGCCGAGTAAGCGGTGCGGGCCATCATCGGCTCGTACGACGCGGAGGACGAGACGAAGACGAACCGGGAGCCGGCGCCAGCACGCAACGGGCCTTCTCGGCGGGCCGACAGCACGACGTCGTAACCGAGCTCGCACAGTTGTGCAGCGCAGGCCTTGCCGATGCCGCCACTGCCGCCGGTGATGAGCGCGGTTCTAGAGATGGCGGTTGTCCCGCGGGCGGGACAACGCCTGCGGCGACAGGGCGTAGATCCGTTGGTCTCCTCCGGCGGCCAGCACGTGGCTCTGGGTGTCGGAAAGATGCCGGGCCGCAACGCGACGCGCCCGTTCGACGTCTCCGGCCTCGATCATTTCAGACATCTTGATGTGGGTGTTGAGCACGGCGCGGCGCTTGGTCAGCGACGGGTAGGTGCCCTTCGCGGCGCTCTCGTCAGCCCACTGCTGTTCGTGGCTGGTCCACAGCGTCTCCAAGGTCCCGACAACGGCGATGATCGTTTTGTTGCCACAGCCGTGCACGATGGCATCGTGGAATCTGCGCCCGATTTCGGTGAATTCGGGCCCGTCCTCCAGATGGGCCGCCATCGCGTCATTGATCTCTTTGAGCTCTTTGACGATGGTGTCGGCGCGGTCGCCGCGTTGCGCGGCCAGCGCTGCGCAGGCGGGTTCGAGCTCGAGGAGTGCGCTGCCGAGGTCGGCGACGACCACCGACTCGCTCTGCAGCAGCAGCCCCAGCATGTAG
Organism: Mycobacterium sp. TH-M25; assembly: GCF_057473665.1. Taxonomy (NCBI): domain Bacteria; kingdom Bacillati; phylum Actinomycetota; class Actinomycetes; order Mycobacteriales; family Mycobacteriaceae; genus Mycobacterium; species Mycobacterium sp. TH-M25. The sequence continues at coordinate 3,797 of NZ_JBYCLA010000433.1, read as the reverse complement.
GCGGCGCTGGTCTTCGCGGGGGCGTGCACGATCGCGCCGCCGCGATTGCCGCGCCGGACCGAGACCAGCCCTTCGGTCTCCAGAATTCGCAACGCTTCTCGCAACGAAACCAGGCTGACATTGAACTGCTCGACGAGCACTTCCTGGCGTGGCAGCAAATCGCCGTCGGCCAAATCACCGTCGATGATCTGCCGCCGCAACTCGTCGGCGACGATTTCGGCGATCCGCGGCGCCGACAGTCGACGTCGGGCCTCGGGGCCAATTCCCAGCGCAGTCATCTGATTCCAGCAGCGGATTCACGGCGGAGACACGGCCGCTGCGCCCGCGAACTCCATACACTGCAATCTTAGCAGTAATGGCATAATAGCCGCGCTGGTCAACAGCGCAGTCGAACGTGATAGGACACAGGTTGAGCGACGGGCGAGGTAGCCGACCGACACCGCTGGCGGACGTCCGCGTCGTCGAGATCAGCGACCGCGTTGCGGGTAGTTACTGCGGAAAGCTCTTGGTCGATGCCGGTGCGGACGTACGGAAGGTTGAACCGGTGCAAGGGGATTGGCTGCGGCGGTTCAGCGCCAGCGGGTCGGAGATAGCCGAGGGCGCAAGTTCTCCGCTATTCGGCTATCTCAACGCCGGCAAGCGCAGTCTGACGTGGTCGGGAGTCGACCTCGACGCCGAATTGGCCGGCGCCGACATCACGGTGGTGACGGGGACGCGGTCGCAGGCGGCCGCGTGGGGTATCGACCCGCAGCGACTGCTCACCGAATTTCCGCGCGCCGTCGTCGTCACGATCTCCGACTTCGGCTGGACCGGCCCGTACGCCGAGCGCGCCGCCAGTGAGTTCACCTTGCAGGCGTGGTCGGGCTTGACCGGCTTCCGCGGCGACCCGGCCGGACCGCCGATCGCCATCGGCGGCGACCTCGGCGAGTACATGGGCGGGGTGTTCGCCGCGTTCGGTGCGCTGGCCGTGCACCGCCGTGTCCAGCGCGGTGGACCCGGCGAACATCTGGATCTGTCGCTGCTGGAAGCGATCACGTTGATGCAAAGCGGCGAATGGCTGCATTCGCATCTGCTCAAGGCGCCGCCGGTGACCCGCACCATCGAGGTGCCGTCGATCGAGTCGGCCAAGGACGGCTACGTCGGGATCACGATGGTTACCGGGCAGCAGTGGCTGGATTTCGCGGCGATGGTCGACTGCCTTGAGCTGACCGAGAATCCGCAGCTGAGCTTCCAGATCGGTCGATGGCAGCACCGTGACTTCATCCGCGAGCGGATTCGGCCGTGGCTGGCCGAACGCACCGTTGCCGAAGTGGTCGAGCTCGGCCAATTGTTCCGGCTGCCGATCGCGGCCCTGGGCAACGGCGCAACGATTCGCGACACCGACTATGCAACCGAGCGGGGCGTGTTCGTGCGCAACCCAGCGGGATTTCACCAGCCGCGCGCGCCGTGGCTGATGTCGGTGTGCGCGCCAGCGGCGCTGCGCCACGCACCCGCGCTCGGCGAGGCCGACGGAATCGCGCCGTGGCCGGCCCGCCAATGCCCCGAGCCGCCGTCGGCCCCGAGCTTGCCGTTCGATGGCCTTCGGATCGTCGACCTGACCGCGTTCTGGGCCGGGCCCGCCGCGACGCATCTGCTGGCGGCGTTTGGCGCCGATGTGGTCAAGGTGGAATCGATCCAGCGGCCCGACGGTATCCGGTACTCGGGCGGCATGCGCAAAGACGTCGACGACTGGTGGGAATACGGGTGGGTATTCCACGCCATGAACACCAACAAGCGCTCCGTCACACTGGATTTGGGTTCCGAGGAAGGGCGTCGGCTGTTCGGCGAATTAGTCGCCGACGCCGACGTCGTGATCGAGAACTTCTCCCCGCGGGTGATGGAACATTTCGGGTTCACCGCTGATGCGTTGCTGGCGATGAACCCGCGGCTGGTGATCACCCGGATGCCCGCCTTCGGGCTGGACGGTCCGTGGCGCGACCGCGTCGGCTTCGCGCCGACCATGGAGCAGATCGCTGGGCTGGCGTGGATCACCGGTTCCGCCGACGGGCCGCCTGTGCCGCCGCGCGGAGCGTGTGATCCGTTGGCCGGCGTGCATGCGGCGTTCGCGGTGACGGCCGCGCTGTGTTTCGCCGATCGCACCGGACTGGGCCAGCTGGTCGAACTGCCGATGATCGAGACGGTGCTCAACGTGACCGCCGTCCAGCCGATGGAATTCGAAGTATTCGGGGTCACCCTGAGCCGTCGCGGCAACCGTGGACACGGGTGGGCCGTTCAGAACCTCTACCGCTGCTGCGGCGACGACGACTGGATCGCGGTCACCGTGCGCACCGACCGGCAGTGGCGGGCGCTGGTCGAGTTGCTGGGCCGGCCAGCCTGGGCCGACGACCGTCAGTTCGACACCGTCGAAGGCCGGCGCGCCCACGCCGACGAGATCGACCGGAACCTGCAGCCCTGGTTCGCCCGTCAGAAGCTCGACCCCACGGTGGATGCGTTTGCCGCCGTGGGGATTCCCGCCGCACCGGTGGTGTCGCCATCGTTGGTCACCGACAACGACCAGCTCAACCACCGAGGATTCCTGGAAACGCTGAACCATCCACGCACCGGCGCGGCCCGCTACCCGCGTCCACCTTTCGCGCCGCTGGACGGGCAGCGCTCCTGGTTGAGGCTCCCGCCGCCTACGCTCGGTGAACACAACGGCGAGGTGCTGCGTGATCGGTGCGGGCTGAGCGACGAAGATCTGGCACGGCTCGCGGCGGCCGGCGTTATCGGCACTCGGCCCAAGGGACTGTGAAAGGAGCAGAGTATGCGGGTAGTAGTCGATGAATCATTGTGTGAGGCAAACGGATTCTGTGAGTCGTTGGCGCCGGACATCTTTGAGATCGGTACGTCCGACGTGGTGCACATCGCCGAGGGCGAGATACCGGAGCATCTGCAGATCGACGTGGCGGCCGCGGTGGACCAGTGCCCGAAAGCCGCGCTGCGGATCCTCGACTGAGCCGCTAGCGCGCGATCAACGTCATCGCCACCTCGTCGTAGATCGACATGTTGGTGGTCAGGTTCGGATAGGTCACCTTGGCCGGCCCGAAGTGTGAAGCTGTGCCCGCGCACGAGGAGTTCGTCGAACACCGCGCGCAGTTCCGCGCGTGCCAGCATCGCGCCCAGGCAAGCTCCAGATGTCGTCGGTTGGATTGCGCCGCTTCTCGGCGGTCAGTTCCATCGCGTAACCGAAGATGGAGGCGAATACGTCTGTGTCAATCGGCTTCCCGGTGGACTGAGCCTTCAGGATGGTGTCGAAGCCGTCGAATATGCGTGGCCGGTCCTGTTCCGGAATGCCGATGATGTCGCCGATTACGGTCATCGGCAGCGGGTCCGCGACGTCGTCGATCCAGTCGCCACTGCCGCGGAGGATCAGGTCGTCGATCATGCGCGACGCACGCGCCCAAATACCGTCCTCGAGCTTGGCGATCGCCCGAGGCGTGAACACACTCGAGATGAGCTTGCGGTGCTTGTTCTGCTCGGGCGGATCGAGCGTGATGATGGTCGGCTATGACGAAAACAGGTCGGCCGGCTGAATAAGCGGACCGTTGACCGCAGTGAACGACTCGTAGTCGCGATGCAGCCGCACGGCGTGCCGATGTTTAGTGGTCATCCAGAAGTCCCGTTCGACGGTCTTCTCGACGCCCGGCGTCAGGCCGTGGCGGAACAGCGGCCGGTTGCGCCTCAGCTCGGTGAATATCTCGTCGGGAAAACCGTTGCACCACTAGGCAAAATCGGGCAGATCGACTGGCGAAGCCGTC
>NZ_JBYCLA010000432.1:0-7732 GCF_057473665.1 Mycobacterium sp. TH-M25 | reverse complement strand
GCTCGATGCGCCAAGGGTTGTCTGGGTGATGGTGCCCGCCGGAACGATCACCACCGGGGTGATCGACGAGTTAGCGACGACGCTGGAGGAAGGCGACATCGTCATCGATGGCGGCAACTCCTACTACCGTGACGATCTCAAGCATGCAAAGACGCTGTCCGAGAAGGGTATTCACCTTATCGACTGCGGCACCAGCGGGGGCGTGTGGGGCCGCGAGCGCGGTTACTGTCTGATGATCGGCGGCGACGACTACGCCTTCGAGCGCGCCGAGCCGCTGTTCGCCACCATCGCACCGGGCGTCGACGCCGCGCCGCGCACCCCTGGCCGCGACGGCCAGATCGCAGAACCCGAGCAGGGCTATCTGCATTGCGGCCCGACCGGCGCCGGGCACTTCGTGAAGATGGTGCACAACGGTATCGAGTACGGAATGATGGCCTCGCTCGCCGAGGGCCTGAACATCTTGCGCAATGCCGACATCGGGACTCGGGTTCAGCAGGGTGACGCCGAGACTGCGCCACTGTCAAATCCCGAGTGCTACAAGTACAACTTCGACATCGCCGACGTCGCCGAGGTGTGGCGCCGCGGCAGCGTCATCGGCTCGTGGCTGCTGGACCTCACCGCGATCGCGCTGAACGAATCGCCCGACCTCAAGGAGTTCTCAGGACGGGTGTCCGACTCCGGCGAGGGCCGCTGGACCGCGATCGCGGCAATCGACGAAGGGGTTCCGGCGCCGGTGCTCACGACCGCGTTGCAGTCCCGCTTCGCCTCGCGCAGCCTCGACGACTTCGCCAGCAAGGCGCTCTCAGCGATGCGCAAGCAATTCGGTGGTCACGCGGAGAAGCCGGCCAACTAGCGGGTCGCCGCGAGCCCTAACGCGTCGCGAAGGTCACCACGACGTCGCTGAATGCGTCGTTGTCGTCGCCGGCGGCGGTATGGCCGGCGCCCGACAGTTCGACGAACTCGGCGCCTGGCACGGTGTCGAGGAAGTGCGTCACTCCTTCGGGGCTGACCACGTCGGAGAGTTTGCCGCGGATCAGCAACACCGGGATTTTCAGGTCGGCGGCGGCCCGCTCGAAGTTCTCGGTACGCAGTTCCGGGTCGTCGCCCGGCTTGGTCATGAAGGCCGGATCCCAATGCCAGTACCAGCGGCCGTCGCGCAGTCGCAGGTTCTTCTTCAGCCCCTCCGGGCTGCGCGGCCTGGTCCGGTGCGGCAGGTAGGCGGCGACCGCGTCCGCGGCCTCGTCGAGGGTCGCGAAGCCGTCCAGGCCGCTGAACATGAAGTCGCGGATGCGGGCGCTGCCGTTCTTCTCGAACCGCGGCACGACGTCGACGAGGATCAACCGGTTGACCCGTTCTGGTCCGGCCCGGTCGGCGACGAGGATGCCGGTCAGACCGCCCATGCTGGCCCCGATCAAGATCACCGGACGACCGATGGCGTCGAGGACCTGCATGACATCGGCGCAAAGCGTCTCGACGTGGTAGTCGGCGTCGGGCGATCGGTCGCTGTCGCCGTGGCCGCGGCTGTCGAGCGCGACGACGTGGAAGCCCTGGTCGGCCAGCACTTGGCCGGTCTTTTTCCAAGAGTGCCGATTCTGTCCGCCGCCGTGCAGCATCAGGACGCTCGGTCGGCCGGTTGACACCTCGGTCCTGCGCCCCCACTCGTCCGCGACCAGGGTCAGCCCCTTGATGACGGAGAACTCGACGGTCCTGGGGGTGTTGCGTGCGGCAGTCACGGGTGGGTCCTCTCGGTCGATCGCACTCTGACGTTACTCAGATGGGTTTCGGTGTTCACCGGGGTCTACCTCAATGGGTCCTGCGCATCCACCCGAGCCATGCATGAGATGCACGAGTACTTGCCTGACCAACTACGTTGGGAAACATGCCCATCGATGCCGCGCACGTGTTGCCGGCCCAGCGATCCTCCGGGATGACGGGGATTGGGCCGGTCGCGCGTCTGGTCTCGTCGAGCGCCCGAGATTGCCCACGCAAAGGACCCAGGTGATGACCGAACACCGCTGGATCGACGTCAAAGCCCCAGCCGTGGAGTTGAAGGCACTCGCGTGGGGGCCGACCGATGGGCCAATTGCGTTGTGCTTACATGGTTTTCCCGATACCGCGTACGGCTGGCGCAAGGTCGCGCCCCGGCTGGCCGAATCCGGCTGGCAGGTGGTGGCGCCGTTCATGCGCGGCTACGCGCCGTCGTCGATCCCGATCGACGGCAGCTATCACATCGGTGCCCTGATGGACGACGCGCTGCAGGTCCGCGCCGCCGTCGGCGGCACCGAAGGCGATGTGGTGATCGGGCACGATTGGGGTGCGATGGCCGCCAACGGCCTGGCCGCGATTCCGGACAGCCCGTTCGCCAAGGCGGTGATCATGTCGGTTCCGCCGGCGGCAGCGTTCCGGGGCCGAGTCCCCGACACCGTCCGGCTGCTGGCTCAGATCCCGCCACAGCTGCTTCGCAGCTGGTACATCATGTACTTTCAATTGCCCTGGCTGCCAGAGCGTTCCGCCTCCTGGGTGCTGCCACGACTGTGGAAATCCTGGTCGCCCGGCTACGACGCCAAAGCCGACCTGCGCCATGTCGACGCCGCGATCGGCACGCCCGAGAGCTGGCGCGCCGCGCTGGGGCCTTACCGCGCGACGATCCGCAACTCCCGTCCGCCGATGCAGTACCGGGACTTGCACCGGCACTGGACAGCGCGGCCCATGCTGCCGAGCCTGTACCTCCACGGACGCGACGACGGTTGCATGACATCGGCTTTCACGCGCTGGATTCCTAACGCGCTGCCCGACGACAGCGACGTGACCGTTGTCGACAACGCCGGGCATTTCCTCCAACTCGACCAGTCGGACAGGGTCGCCGATCTGCTACTCGGCTTCATCGGCTCGGCTCGCTAGCAACTGCAGGAGTCGCGGTCCGCCGTGATTGGTGACGCCCTCGGCCGTGGCCGCCGTCGAGCCCTTCCCACTAGCCGCACGCATGTTCCCTAGGGTCAGCAGACATATGTCCTTGAGGTAGCCAAAGTGACGCAAGTGGTTTCAGTGACTAACTTTGCTGTGGTTAAGTGAAGGCCGTGAAAAAGTTGTCAGCTGTCGTGGCTTCTCTGGCCAGCGTCGCGATCACGGCAAACGGCTATCGGCCGCTGAGTAAACGCGGATATCTCTCGATGTACGCATTCGCGGTGGGGGTGTTCGCCTCGGAGTTGCCGCTGCAGGTGATCGCCGCTCAGGTGGCACTGCTGGCCGCGATAACCGGCAGGCTCTCAGCCCCGCTGGCCAGATTCAGTTGGCTGGTATCCGCGCTGTCCTGGCTGGGATTGATGCGCCTGGACCGCATTGGCCACCAGAGCAAGCAACCGCTGACCGCGGCGCTTGATGCCGGCCTGGGTCACGACCGTCGCACCGATTCCACGGATCTATGGAAGCGGCCGGCCGGTCCGGGCACGGCGAAGTCGCCGGGCGTGTTCCGGATGGCGCGCATCTATCGCGACTACGCGCACGACACCGACATCGCCTACGGGGAATACGGCACGCGGAATCACCTCGACATCTGGCGCCGGCCAGACCTCGATCGCAACGGTAAAGCACCTGTGCTGCTGCAGGTCCCGGGCGGCGCCTGGATGGTGGGAAGCAAACGGCAGCAGGCCTATCCGCTGATGAGCCACCTCGCTGAGTTGGGCTGGGTATGTGTCGCGATCAACTACCGGCTCAGCCCGCGCTCGACGTGGCCCGACCAGATCGTCGACGTCAAGCGCGCGCTGTCGTGGACGAAGGAACACATCGCCGAGTACGGCGGCGACCCGGGCTGGGTGGCGATCACCGGCGGTTCAGCCGGCGGCCACCTGAGCGCCCTTGCCGCGCTTACGTCGAACGATCCGCGGTTTCAACCCGGCTTCGAGGACGCCGATACCACTGTGCGGGCGGCGGTACCGTTCTACGGCCTCTACGACTTCAACCACCAGGCGGCCGTTCATCCGCTGATGGCCCCGATGCTCGGCAAGTACGTGTTCAAGCGGGGGCGGCGCGATATCACCGAGGCATTCAAGGCAGCCTCGCCGATCACCTACGTATCTCCCACCGCGCCGCCGTTTTTCGTGCTACACGGAACCAACGACTCACTGATCCCGGTAGAGCAGGGCCGTGCGTTCAGCGCGCGGCTCCGTGAACTCAGTCGTCAGCCTGTGGTTTACGCCGAACTGCCTCTCGCGCAGCACGCCTTTGACATCTTCGGGTCGGCGCGGGCCGCCAACGCCGCGGTCGCCGTCGAGCAATTCCTCGCTGAGATCTACGCCAAGACCAACGCTTCGGTCTAGTCTGGCGCGCGCCCCGACGGGTGATCTGTCACCAACACGGCCGACTCGCGAAAACTTGTTGTCTCTGCCCTTATTGCCGTTACGGTGAGGAAAAAGTATTCAGCGACCCGCTAGCTCTGGTCGACAGCCCGCAGTCCCAGCGAAAGTAACAGCCGGACATCAGGATCGGCCAACGATGTGGTGAGTAGCGACTCTATTCGGCGGATGCGGTAGCGCACGGTGTTGGGATGTAGGTGAAGCTTTCTCGCTACGGCGGCAACGTCGCCGAACTCGTCCAGATACACCCGTAGCGTCTGAACCAAGGCCGGGTTGTAAGCGTGCAACTCGCGGATGCGCGGGTCCACCAGGCGAGCGTCGTTGCCGATCATCGTGACGATCTCGTCCAGCAGCACGGCGGTCCGGGCTTCGGTCAACGATGTCACCGCCGGAAACGAATCTGGATGCCGGGCAACACTATCCAGTACACGATCGACCTCTGAACGCAGGGCCGGCAAGCCGGCCAGCCCGGCCAAAGGTGCGGCGACCACCGCCCGCAGCTGCAGACCCATTTCGGTGTGCAACGCGCTGATCGTGCCGCGAACCCACGACTGCAACGACGACCGCTTGGCGGTCTGGGGAAACAGCACATACACCCGTGAGCCGCGCGATCCGACCTGCGCATCGGCGCGAAAAGCGTTGGCGCTCAGTGCGAGGACTTCGGCCAGCCGGCCATGGCCCGAGTTGTGGCTGTCTGGATGGTCAAACGCGACCAATGCGGCCTGGCCATCGGTCACCGCCCCGAGTTCGTGGGCTATCGCATCCACATCGACGGGCCCGCTGTCGATGAGGCCGAGGAGTTGTTGCGCCCGCATGGTATGGGCGGACGGCCTGGCGGCCAGCCGCGCCATGATGCGGGCCGCGAGCACGGCGGCACCGCGTAGCATCTCCTCGGCATCGTCGGCCAGCGGTCGCGACCCCTGCTGGACCCAGATGCAGCCGGCGAACGCCGGTCTCTGCCGCGCGTCGAAGCCGGCCTGATGAATGCCGACGGCCAGTCGCGGTCGCAGCCCCAATTCCGGTCGCTCGGCCACCCGCACCACGTCACCGCCGGCGCGCAGCGCGTCGAAAATGCCCCACTGGCCGATCCAGCTGAGATGTTCAGGCGGGCCGGCACGGCCCAGGATCGACAACCGTCTTAGTTCGTCGGCCTCATCGTTGGATGCCGAATAGGCCAGCACGTGGGATTGCTCGTCTTCGATGCTCACCATGCCGTGGATGCGGTCGGCCAGTGATTGCGCCAACCCGAACAGGTCGGCACCGGAATCGTTGCCGGCATCGCCGTGGTGTTCCAGGACGTGGTCGACCAGTCGATACAGCCGCTCCCAACGGGCCCGGGGATCGACGGCCACCACCGCCGTTCCGGTCACGACGGCCCGGGCGACCAGCGCGGCGGACGGCTCCTTGGCGAACACGGCGACCGGGGCCGCGCCGGTGGCAGATTTCTCCAGCCAGCGCTGTGCCGCACTGTCGGGGACACCGAGCAGAAAGAAGATGTCGGCGGAATCCGAGTCCCGGCGCATTCCGAGCCGCACATCGTCGGCGTCGATCAGCGCCACCGACGCGACGCCCAGGTCCAGGCCGCGGGGTGCGTCGATCAGCCTGGCCACCGTCGTGTCCAGGGCTAACAGCAGCTGCCCGAGCCCCACACTCATCTTGGTCGATTCTACTAGTTAGTCGATGCGGGATTGTGCGATCGACCAAAGCAACACGGCGCTCACGCTGAGATGCTGAGACATGGACGCGATTACCGATGTGCCGCAGCCTGTCAACGAACCCATCCACGACTACGCGCCGGACTCGCCGGAGCGGTCTCGCCTGCAGGCCGCGCTGGTCGCGGTTGCCGATCACCTGGTCGACTTGCCGCATGTCATCGGTGGCATTCATCGGATGGGTGACGGCGAGCGGATCGACGTTGTCCAGCCACACCGGCACCGCGCCATACTGGGCACGCTGACCAATGCCCAACACCGCGATGCGGCGGCGGCCGTCCAGGCCGCGTCGCTGGCCCGAACAGACTGGGCGGCGACCCCGTTCGACGAGCGGGCGGCGATCTTTCTGCGTGCCGCGGAGCTACTGGCCGGTCCGTGGCGGGAGAAGTTTGCCGCGGCGACCATGCTCGGGCAATCCAAGACCGCGTATCAGGCCGAAATCGACGCGTCGTGCGAGACGGCGGACTTCTGGCGGTTCAACGTCGCTTTCGCCCGGCAGATACTGGCCCAGCAGCCACTGAGCGGCAGCGGCGAATGGAACCGCACCGACTATCGCCCGTTGGATGGATTCGTCTATGCCATAACGCCGTTCAACTTCACCTCGATTGCGGCCAACCTGCCCACCGCGCCGGCCTTGATGGGGAACACCGTGGTGTGGAAGCCATCGGTGACCCAGACGCTGGCGGCATATCTGACCATGCAACTGTTGGAGGCGGCCGGACTCCCGCCGGGTGTGATCAACATGGTCACCGGCGACGGCTACGCGGTATCGGAAGTGGCGCTGGCGGATCCGCGGCTGGCCGGCATCCACTTCACCGGATCGACGGTCACTTTCCAAAACCTCTGGGGGCAGGTGGGCGCGAACATTGCTCGTTACCAGAGCTATCCGCGGCTAGTGGGGGAGACCGGCGGGAAGGACTTCGCGCTTGCGCACCGCTCCGCGCGACCGGATGTGTTGTGCACCGCGCTGATCCGTGGGGCGTTCGACTATCAGGGTCAGAAGTGTTCGGCGGCCTCACGGGCGTTCGTCGCCCACTCGGTCTGGCGGCAGATGGGGGACGACTTCCTGGCGGCGACCGCGGAATTGCCGTTCGGCGACGTCACCGACCTCACCAACTTCGGCGGTGCGCTGATCGACCGGCGGGCGTTCGCCAAGAACGTCGCGGCCATCGAACGCGCGAAAAGCGCGCCCGGGGTGACAATCGCGGTCGGCGGCGAATACGACGACAGCGAAGGCTATTTCGTGCGCCCCACGGTCCTGCTGTCCGATGATCCCACCGACGAAACATTTGCGACCGAGTATTTCGGCCCGCTGCTGTCGGTCTACGTCTATCCCGACAACGAGTTCGACCGCGTGCTCGACGTCATCGACGTTGGCTCACGGTACGCGTTGACCGGGGCGGTGATCGCCGACGATCGCGGCGCGGTGCGGACCGCGCAGAACCGGCTTCGGTTCGCGGCCGGCAACTTCTACGTCAACGACAAGCCCACCGGGGCGGTCGTCGGCCGTCAGCCCTTCGGTGGTTCCCGCGGCTCGGGCACCAACGACAAGGCCGGCTCGGCGCAGAATCTGCTGCGCTGGACCTCCCCTCGCTCGATCAAGGAAACCTTCGTTCCGCCCACCGATCACCGGTACCCGCACATGGCCGGGCCGGTGCAATGATGTCT
>NZ_JBYCLA010000431.1:0-3437 GCF_057473665.1 Mycobacterium sp. TH-M25 | reverse complement strand
TGCTGATCGGCGGCAAGAAGGTGCTGATCTGTGGCTACGGCGACGTCGGCAAGGGCTCGGTGGACTCGCTGGCCGGCCAGGGCGCACGGGTGACCGTCACCGAGATCGACCCGATCAACGCGCTGCAGGCGCTGATGGAGGGCTACGACGTCAAGCGGGTGGAGGACGTGATCGGCGAGGCCGACATCGTCATCACCACCACCGGCAACAAGGACATCATCACCCTCGAGCACATCAAGGCGATGAAGGACAAGGCCATCCTGGGCAACATCGGCCACTTCGACAACGAGATTCAGGTGTCGCGGTTGGAGAAGTCGGGCGCCATCAAGACCAACATCCGCCCGCAGGTCGACGTGTGGACGTTCCCGGACACCGGCCGCTCGATCATCCTGCTGTCCGAGGGTCGGCTGCTCAACCTGGGTAACGCCACCGGCCACCCGTCGTTCGTGATGAGCAACAGCTTCTCCAACCAGGTCATTGCGCAGATCGAGCTGTGGACCAAGAACGACGAATACGACAACGAGGTCTACCGGCTGCCCAAGCACCTGGACGAGAAGGTGGCCCGTATCCACGTCGAAGCACTCGGTGGCGAGCTGACCAAGCTCACCAAGGAGCAGGCCGAGTACATCGGCGTCGACGTGGACGGCCCGTACAAGCCCGACCACTACCGCTACTGAGTTACCGAGGGCGTGTCGAAACTGCGGCCAGCCGCGGTTTCAACGCCCGGCCTGCGGCTCGCCGCAGTTTCGAAACCCACGAGCAGCGCGGCGCGACTAGGCTCGCGCCGTGCTGATCGCTATCGAGGGAGTCGACGGCGCCGGCAAGCGGACACTCACCGACGGCCTGCGCTCGGCGTTCGAGACCGCCGGGAAATCGGTGGCCACAATGGCGTTCCCGCGATACGGGGAGTCGCTGACCGCTGATGTGGCGGCCGAGGCGCTGCGCGGCCGGCACGGGGACCTGGCTACCTCGGTGTATGCGATGGCGATGCTGTTCGCCCTCGACCGCGCCGGTGCTCGTGCGCAGATCCAAGCTTTGCGACAAGCGCACGACGTGGTGATCCTGGACCGCTACGTGGCCTCCAACGCCGCCTACAGCGCTGCCCGCCTGCATCAGCAGGCGACCGGCGAAGCGGTCGGCTGGGTGCACGACATCGAATTCGGCCGGCTGACACTGCCGGCACCGGATTGGCAGGTTCTGCTCGGTGTGTCGGCAGAACTCGCTGAGCAGCGGGCCCGCCACCGCGCCAGCGTGGACGCCGGCCGGGCGCGCGACGCCTACGAACGCGACGCCGGACTGCAACAGCGCACCGGTGCGGTGTACGCCGAGCTTGCCGCAGCGAGCTGGGGCGGACACTGGCTGGTGGTCGACGAGACGGTCGATCCGGGTGTCTTGGCGGCGCAGTTAATGGCCTAGTTGGCGCCCGGCCGCGCGACGGCTGTGGTAAAAGTGCACGAAACATGCGTGTGGCAGCTCCGTTTTGTCGCGTTCTGGTGACACCATGGACACCATGAGGCAAAGGATTCTCGTGGTCGACGACGACGCGTCGCTGGCTGAGATGCTGACCATTGTGCTGCGGGGTGAAGGGTTCGACACCGCCGTGATCGGCGATGGCACCCAGGCACTGACTGCCGTGCGCGAATTGCGGCCCGACCTGGTGTTGCTGGACTTGATGCTGCCTGGCATGAACGGCATCGACGTGTGCCGGGTGCTGCGCGCCGACTCCGGGGTTCCGATCGTGATGCTGACGGCCAAGACCGACACCGTCGACGTCGTGCTCGGATTGGAGTCGGGCGCCGACGACTACATCATGAAGCCGTTCAAGCCCAAGGAGTTGGTTGCCCGGGTGCGGGCGCGGTTGCGGCGCAACGACGACGAGCCCGCCGAGATGCTGTCGATTGCCGACGTCGACATCGATGTGCCCGCCCACAAGGTGACCCGCAATGGCGAACAGATCTCGCTGACCCCGCTGGAGTTCGACCTGCTCGTGGCGTTGGCGCGAAAACCGCGTCAGGTGTTTACTCGTGATGTGCTGCTCGAACAGGTGTGGGGCTACCGTCATCCCGCGGACACCCGTTTGGTGAACGTGCATGTCCAGCGTCTGCGTGCCAAGGTCGAAAAAGACCCGGAGAACCCGACCGTTGTACTGACCGTTCGAGGAGTGGGTTACAAGGCCGGACCTCCGTGATCTGTGAGCGCCGCAATAGGCAGGAGCGGCGCGGGTGAGCTTGGGCCCGAAGCCACGTTTTCGGGGTCGTTCTGGCCGGTCCGGCCCGGTCATGCGGGGCATGGGCGCACTGGGTCGTGCTCTCGGCGTGGCGTGGCGTCGTTCCCTGCAGCTTCGAGTTCTCGCGCTGACCCTCGGCATGTCGCTGACCGTGATTCTGGCGCTGGGCTTCGTATTGACCAGCCAGGTCACCAACCGCGTGCTCGACGTCAAGCTGCGGGCCGCCACCGAGCAGATCGAGCGCGCCCGTAGCACGGTTAGCGGGATCGTCAGCGGCGAAGAGGCGCGCTCGCTGGACAGCAGCCTGCAATTGGCGCGCAACACGCTGACGTCGAAAACCGACCCCACCTCCGGAGCGGGACTGGCCGGTGCGTTCGACGCGGTCCTGGTGGTACCCGGGCAGGGACCTCGTCCGGCGGCATCGGCCGGGCCGGTCGACCAGCTACCGGATTCGCTGCGCGACTTCGTCAAAGCAGGGCAGGTGGCCTACCAGTACGCCACCGTGCACACCGAGGGTTTCTCGGGGCCGGCGCTGGTGATCGGCACCCCCACGACGTCGCGGGTGAACAACCTCGAGCTTTACCTGGTGTTCCCGCTGGGCAACGAGCAGAGCACGATCGCGCTGGTCCGCGGCACCATGGCCACCGGTGGCCTGGTGCTGATGGTGCTGCTGGCCGGGATCGCGTGGATGGTCACGCGTCAGGTGGTGGTTCCGGTCCGGGCGGCGGCGCGGACGGCCGAGCGATTCGCCGACGGGCATCTGTCCGAACGGATTCCGATCCGCGGCGAGGACGACATGGCCCGGCTGGCGGTGTCGTTCAACGACATGGCCGAAAGCCTGTCACGCCAGATCGCTCAACTCGAGGAGTTCGGAAACCTGCAGCGCCGCTTCACTTCTGACGTCAGCCATGAGCTGCGCACCCCGCTGACCACGGTGCGGATGGCCGCTGACTTGATCTACGACCACAGCGAAGACCTCGATCCGGCGCTGCGGCGGTCCACCGAGTTGATGGTCAACGAGCTGGATCGGTTCGAGTCGCTGCTCAGCGATCTGCTGGAAATCTCCCGCCACGACGCCGGCGTGGCGGAATTGTCGGTTGAGGCAGTGGATTTGCGGACCACCGTCAACAGCGCGCTGGGCAACGTCGGGCATCTGGCCGAAGACGCCGGCGTGCAGAAGATCGTCGACATGCCGGACGAAGACGTCAGC
>NZ_JBYCLA010000430.1:0-17332 GCF_057473665.1 Mycobacterium sp. TH-M25 | reverse complement strand
GGCCTGGTGGACGATGCCGCCAAGGCGTCGGCGATGCGCAGCGCCGACGTCTACTGCGCGCCGCACCTCGGTGGGGAAAGCTTCGGCATCGTGCTCGTCGAGGCGATGGCGGCCGGTACGCCGGTGGTGGCCAGCGATCTGCATGCGTTCCGCAAAGTGCTGCGTGACGGGGAGGCCGGGCTGCTGGTGACGGTGGCCGACGGCGCTGCGCTGGCCGAAGGACTGATCGCGGTGCTGGAGGACGACGCCCTGGCGCAGCGCTACGTGGCGGCCGGTTCGGCGGCAGTGCGCCGCTACGACTGGTCGGTGGTGGCCGGCCAGATCATGCAGGTCTACGACACGGTCGCGGTCAGCGGTAACAAGGTCCAGGTGGCGAGCTGATGATCGCGCTCGTCGCGGTGCTGCTGATCGCGTTGCTGATCGTCGTGCTCGGATTCGCGGTGTGGGGCTACCGCACGGCTAACCGACTCGACCGCCTGCACGTGCGCTATGACCTGTCCTGGCAGGCGCTGGACGCCGCGCTGGCACGACGGGCCGTTGTGGTCCGCGCGGTCGCCACGAGTGTGTTCGGCGGCACCGTCGACGCCGAGCGACTGGCCGGGCTTGCCGACGCAGCCGAACACGCACCGCGCCGGGCGCGCGAGGCGTGCGAGAACGCGTTGTCGGGCGCGCTGTCGACGGTCGACCCGGGGTCGGTGCCGGCAGCCCTGATCGACGAACTCGCCGACGCCGAGACGCGCGTGTTGCTGGCCCGCCGATTTCACAACGACGCGGTCCGCGACACGCTCGCGCTGCGTGATCGCCGCCTGGTCGGGCTGTTCCGACTGGCCGGAAAAGCGCCGTTGCCAAGCTATTTCGAGATTGCCGAGCGATCGCAGGCGCCGCGACACCCCGACTATGCCGCTGCCCCGCGGCGCACGTCGGCGCGCGTTGTGCTGCTCGACGAAACCGGCGCGGTGTTGCTGTTGTGCGGATCGGATCCGGCACTCGGCGACTCGGCGGCCCGGTGGTGGTTCACTGTGGGCGGTCGGGTCGGCGACGGGGAATCCCTCGGACAGGCCGCCGCGCGTGAGCTGGCCGAGGAGACCGGTCTGCGGGTGGATGCGGCCGACATGATCGGGCCGGTCTGGCGGCGCGACGCGGTGTTTGACTTCAACGGCGCGGTGATCGACAGCGAGGAATTCTTCTTCGTCCACCGCACCCGGCGCTTCGAACTCTCCACCGTGGGACGTACAGAGTTGGAGAACAGCTATATCCACGGTCATCGGTGGTGTAGCGCTGCCGACATCATCGCGCTGGCCGAGGCCGGGGAGACGGTGTATCCGCTGCAGCTCTCCACGCTGCTCGCTGAGGCAGCTGAGCTGGTGCGCGCGCCCGCCCGGCCCCGGCAGCTGCAATCCATTCGGTGAGCTCAGTCGCGGGCAGCCTGGGCGGCGACGATGAACCGCTCCAGTTCGCCGGGCATGTCGGGTCCAGTGGGCTGGTAAATCACCTCGGTAATCCCGTCGGCGGCGCAGCGCTGCAGTTGCTTATCGATCTCGACGGTGGTGCCTGTGAGAGTCGTTGTCGGGATGGCTGCCCAACTGCCGGCGGCCCACGCCGCACGATCGATGTCGTTCAGCGCCACCAGGTGATGGTCGTGGATCGCGAGATGTCTTTCTCTTTCCGCAATTTCACCGACTTTGTCAAGCCACAACTGCCCGGCCGGTAGCGCGGTGACGTTGCCGCCGAACTCGTAGGCAGCGTGGTAGGCCAGGGCGTTGCCGGGCCCGGCGGCCGCCTGTACTCGAGCGGAATTGAGGTGTTCGCCGTCGGCCAGCACTGTGCCGTGGACGCCGAGGGCCGCCCACCCGAACCGGTGCGCATGCCCGGTCTCGCCGTTGACGGTAAACAGGCCGTCGGCCAGATCCTCTGCGACGGCAAGCCCTTTGGGGCCCAAGGCTGAGATCAGGAGCGGTATGTCTACGGGCCGGCTGGGAGCGTGGCCGTCGGGGTGCAGCATCCGCATACGCTGACCGCGCCAGTCCACGGTTTCGCCGTTGAGCAGCCCGCGAAAGCTGCGCACATAGTCGGCCAGGTCGTTCCAGGTGGTCGGTTTGCCGCCCATCGCGCGGGCGCCGGCGAAGCCCGTCCCGAATGCGACCGCCACCCGGCCAGGTGCCATCGCGGACAGTGCGGCCGCAGCGGAAGCGTTCACCATCAAGTGTCGCAGCCCGGGCACCAGCACGCCGGGGCCCAGGCCTATCCGCTCGGTGCGTTGCGCGGCGAGGGCGAGCATCATCCAGACGTCGGGTCCCTGTTGAGGTGTGTCGTGGAGCCAGGCCCGGTCGTAGCCCAGGTCCTCGGCAACCTTTATGTGCGCCGGCGATTCCAGCGAGGTCGAGAATTGCGCTGAGACCTTCATCAGTGTGACCTTTCATGGAGAAGCCGCATAGGTAGACAGACCTGTCCAATGAGATGGGCGTCAGTTTCATTCCGTAGCCGCCCTGATCGGTGCTGTGATGGACGTCAGCCCCGATCACGGAATAATTGATGAGACCTGTCTGTCTAATCCGTAAGGAAAGGCATTCGACGCAGAGGAGCCCTCGTGACCGACGCACCGCTGGTGACCGGGGCGACCTCGGGAATCGGCTATGCGGTCGCGTTGACGTTGGCCGGTCAGGGATTCGAAGTGGTCGTGCACGGCAGCGATATCGTCCGCGGCGCCGAGACCGTCAAGGGCATCGAGGCACGTGGCGGTGGGGCCGTTTCGTCGCTGCTGACTTGGGCGAACCCGGCGGCCCCGCCACGTTGGTCGCCGCTGCGGGACCGGTCGATGTGCTGGTCAACAACGCCGGCTTCTCCTGGTTCGGCCCGACAGACCAGCTCGATGAGGCGACCTTCGACAAGTTGTTCGCCGCCAACGTCCGCTCCGCCTATCAACTCGTCGCGGCCGAAATCGCCGAGGTGATCGCGTTCCTGGTGTCCGACAAGGCGAGTTACATCACCGGCGCGGTGATCCCCGGCGACGGCGGCCGTGCCGCCATCTGATCCCCCGCAACGTCGGAAAGGCGCAACGATGACTGACACGTACCTACCCAGCCCGAGCGACCGGGTCGCCGACCAGGTGGCCCGCTACGAAGCGACCAACGGTGCCGAGGGCGGCACGCTGCAGGGTCGGCCGGTGATCATCATGACGACCGCCGTCGCTGGAGAATCCTGGCCACACTTCCTGGAATACCGCGCCAGGGCTGGGGCCCGGGAGATTCCCGTTCTGGTGCTGGAGCCGGTGGAGCAGTCGTGACGGCCAATGCCACGCAGACTGCCCGTGAACGGCTGCTGTCGGCGGCCAACGAACTGTTCTACGCCGAGGGGGTGCAGACCGTCGGCATCGACCGGGTGATCGCGCACGCGGGAGTGGCCAAAGCCACGCTGTACAACACCTTCGGTAGCAAAGAGAACCTGGTCCATGCCTACTTGAGAAGCCGGCATCAAGCGACGCTGGAGGAGCTCCGGGCCAGCGTTGCACGCCACCGCGAGCCCAGACGCCGACTGCTGGCGATATTCGGTGCCCAAGCCGAAATGTTCGCCCAACCGGGTTTTCGTGGCTGCGCCTTCATCACGGCCAGCGCCGAAGCGCCCGACGGTGGGCGGATCGAACATGCTGTCGACGACTACCGCGCCGACGTCCGCGACCTGCTGACTGAGCTCGTCCACGCCGCCGGGGTGTCCGAACCGGCCGCGTTGGCGCGGCAGTTGCAGCTGCTCTACGACGGCGGCGGGCTGGCTGCGCAGCTGGATCACGACCCCGATGCCGCGGCTGCCGCGAAAGCCGCGGCCACGCTACTTCTCGACGCCGCCATCCGCTGATGGGCGCGATCGAATGGCGGAAAGAAATTGGCTGGTGGCCGACCATTAGACTTGTTGCGTTACCGGGCAAACGAGACACCGACGATAGAGGTAGCAGTGGATAGCGCGAAGCCGAATGGCGCACATGGCGCTGTGCGGACCGGAACCGCGCGGGTCAAGCGCGGCATGGCCGAGATGCTCAAGGGCGGCGTCATCATGGACGTCGTCACCCCGGAGCAGGCCCGGATCGCCGAGGGCGCCGGCGCGGTCGCGGTGATGGCGCTGGAGCGCGTGCCCGCCGACATCCGGGCGCAGGGCGGGGTGTCGCGGATGAGCGACCCCGACATGATCGAGGGCATCATCTCCGCTGTCACCATTCCGGTGATGGCCAAGGCCCGCATCGGGCATTTCGTCGAGGCCCAGATCCTGCAGAGCCTCGGGGTGGACTACATCGACGAGTCCGAGGTGCTGACGCCGGCCGACTACACCCACCACATCGACAAGTGGAAGTTCACCGTGCCGTTCGTCTGCGGCGCGACCAACCTCGGTGAGGCGTTGCGGCGGATCAACGAGGGAGCGGCGATGATCCGTTCCAAAGGCGAGGCCGGCACCGGCGATGTGTCCAATGCGACCACGCACATGCGCGCCATCGGGGGAGAGATCCGCCGCCTCGGCTCGCTGTCCGAGGACGAACTGTACGTCGCGGCAAAGGAACTGGCCGCCCCCTACGACCTGGTTGCCGAAGTCGCCCGGGCCGGCAAACTACCGGTCACGCTGTTCACCGCCGGTGGCATCGCCACCCCGGCCGACGCCGCGATGATGATGCAACTCGGCGCCGAGGGCGTCTTCGTGGGATCGGGGATCTTCAAGTCCGGGGACCCGGCGCAGCGCGCCGCGGCGATCGTGCAGGCCACCACCTTCCACGACGACCCCGACGTGCTGGCCAAGGTGTCCCGCGGACTCGGTGAGGCGATGGTCGGCATCAACGTCGAGCAGGTGCCGGAGCCGCATCGCCTCGCGCAGCGCGGCTGGTAAAAACAGTCCGTGTCGATCGAGAAAATCCTTGATCTCGAGCAACTCGAGGTCAACATCTACCGGGGCTGTGTGTTCAGCCCTGAACAGGGCAACTTCCAGCGCACCTTCGGGGGCCAGGTAGCCGGGCAATCCCTGGTCTCAGCTGTCCGCACGGTCGACCCGCATTTCCTGGTGCACTCGCTGCACGGTTACTTCATCCGGCCCGGAGATTCTTCGGCGCCAACGATTTTCATCGTCGAGCGGCTACGCGACGGGGGGTCGTTCTGCACCCGGCGGGTCAACGCCATCCAGCACGGCAACACGATCTTCTCGATGTCGGCGTCGTTTCAGACCGATCAGGAGGGCGTGCACCACCAAGACGTGATGCCCTCGGCGCCGCCGCCGGACGATCTGCCCGGGCTCAAGTCGATGAAGGTCTTCGACGACGAGGGGTTCAAACAGTTCGGCGAGTGGGATATTCGCATCGTCCCGCGCGACCAAGTTCACCTGTTAGCGGGCAAGGCTGCCCAGCAACAGGTGTGGTTCAAGCATCGTGATCCGCTGCCCGATGACCCGGTGCTGCACATCTGCGCGCTGGCCTACATGAGCGATCTCACCCTGCTCGGCTCCGCGCAGGTCACCCATCTCGACGAGCGTGCGCACCTGCAAGTCGCCTCGCTGGATCACGCGATGTGGTTCATGCGGGTGTTCCGCGCCGACGAATGGTTGCTCTATGACCAGTCCTCGCCGTCGGCGTGCGGCGGCCGCGCCCTGTGCCAGGGCAAGATCTTCAACGAGCACGGCGAAATGGTCGCCGCCGTCATGCAGGAGGGGCTGACCCGCTTCCCTCGTGAATCCTCGTGAGCGCCGCACGCATCGGAGTATTGGCGCTGCAGGGAGACGTCCGCGAGCATCTGGCGGCGTTGAGTGCGGTCGGGGTCATCGGCGTGCCGGTGCGGCGCTGTGCCGAGTTGGACGCGGTCGACGGGCTGGTGATCCCCGGCGGGGAGTCCACCACGATGAGTCTTTTGCTGCGCGAGCTTGATCTGCTCGAGCCGCTGTGCGCGCGGTTGGCCGGGGGCCTACCGGCCTACGGCGCCTGCGCGGGGATGATCCTGCTGGCCAGTGAGATTCGCGACGCCGGCCCGGCCGGACGTGCGGCGACCCCGCTCTCGGCGATCGATATCACGGTGCGGCGTAACGCTTTCGGACGACAGGTTGACTCCTTCGAGGGCGACATCGCGTTCGACGATCTCGATGATCCGGTGCACGCCGTCTTCATCCGCGCCCCGTGGGTGGAGCGGGTGGGCGCGGGGGTGCAGGTGTTGGCTACTGCGGCCGGCCATCCCGTCGCGGTGCGCCAAGGCGCCGTGCTGGCGACGGCGTTTCACCCCGAGGTGACGGGTGACCGTCGCATTCACCAGTTGTTCGTCGACATCGTCAGCGGCCGGCGCTGACCGCACCGGGGGCCGGCAGGGCCCACCGTATGCCGCCCACCAGAACGCGTCCCACCGTGCGCACAAGCGTGACCTCGACGGGCGGAAAATACGGCAGCAGCAGCGGAATGCGGGCCCACAACGGCAGCGTCGAGACTGCGGCGGCGGCCAGCGCGCCATAGGGTGCCCGGGCCGGCAGCGCCAGCGGCGGCGTCAGCAGCAGGAATCGAGCGGCATCGCGCGCCGCCGGAGTGCTGCGCAACTCTGGCCGAAAATCCTGAAGCCGTTGGGCCAGTTCATGTTCGGTACGCGGTGGATCGAGCACGCCGAGCCGCGACGCGATGTCGGCCATGTCCGCGACGTAGCCGTCGCGACCGGCCTGATCCAGCGGGGCGGCGCCGTAGCGCTGATGGGCTCGCAGAAAGCTGTCGGCCTCAGCGACGTGCACCCACTCCAGCAGGTGCGGATCTGTGGCCGTATAGGCCCTGCCGTCGGCCGCCACGCCGCGTACCCGCCGATGGATACCCCGGACGCGGTCGACGGCGCGCTGGGCGTCGACGGCGGACCCGAACGTGGTTTCGGCCAAGAAAGTGCTGGTGCGTTGCAGCCGACCCCACGGGTCGGCGCGGTAGTTGGAGTGCTCGGCGACGCCGGCCATCGCCAGCGGGTGCAGCGACTGCAGCAGTAACGCGCGCAGCCCGCCGACGAACATCGACGCATCGGCGTGGACTCGGCGGATCGGACGGTCGTCGGCGAACCAGCGGGGCCCCGGCGTGTGGTGGATGCGCTCGCGCTCGGACGGACCGTCGGGACCGGCGACCATCTCGAAGAGGCGGCTGCCCAGTGCCTCGCGCACCGCTTGTAACGAGCTCTGTGCTGTCACTGTGTCCATCCTACGCAGCGTTTGAAGTGCGGCATTGTGGTGTAAAAGCTGAGCATGGATACTTCTGCCGGCCGGGCGACTACCAGCGACTTCGACGATCCGGTCCGAAGCTGGCGCGACATTCCGGGTTGGTTTCAGTGGCGGGGCCTGCAAGAGGAGGCCGTCGCACAATTCCCCGACGCGAGCTGGTTCGCCGAGGTCGGCTGCTATCTGGGACGCAGCATCTGCTCGCTGGGTGAGGTGGTGCGGGAAGCGGGACTGTGCACCAGGGTCGTCGGGGTCGACACCGCGCAGGGCAGCGGGCACGAAGGTCGTGGCGATTTCGACGCACACGGTGCCGCGGTCGACCATGGCGGCGGGACCTTCGCAGGTCTGTTGCACCGCAACATCATTGACTGTGGACTGGCCGACACCATTCAACTGGTCATCAGTGGCTCGGTCGCGGCGGCCGAGTTGTTCCCCGACGAGTCGTTTGCCTGGGTGCACATCGACGCGCGTCACGACTACGCTAGCGTCGTCGCAGATATCACCGCGTGGGCGCCCAAAGTGAAACCTGGCGGCTGGTTGTCCGGCGATGACTACCAACCAGACTGGTGGACAGGCGTGGTGGACGCGGTCAGCGACACGCTGCCCGACGCCGGCCCGTGGGGATCGATGCAGTGGCGGTGGATCAAACCCGGATCGACGGATAGTCCGGCAGCGTGACGTCCTCGGCCGCACTTCGGCCGAAGCGTTGGCCGATCAGACTCATACCGGTCCGGACTGCTGGGCTCGCGAAGGCCCGGGCACCGGTGTGTAGCACGCGGATACCGGCGCGGGTGCGAGGGTTGGCCCGCCGCAGCATTGCCGGCCGGACGTCTTGAGCAGCCGTGACGTACGGTCGCATGAACTGCTCGTATCGCCCCAGTGCGGCGTCCAGATCGACGGTGCGAGACAGCTCGCCGGCCAGTACGTACGCCCCGATCAGTGCCAGGCTGCTGCCGCCCCCACCGACCGGCGATGGGCAGAACGCGGCGTCGCCCAGCAACGCAACCCGGCCTTTTCTCCAGCTCGGCGCGCGCACCTGCCCGATGGCATCGAAATACATGGGCGCAGCATCGAGCTGAGCCAGGATGCGGGGTGCGGCCCCGCCGGCGTCGGCGAAAGTCTTTCGCAAGATGGCAATGTGGTCACTGCGGTCGAGATCTTCGAGGCCACGGACAGTGGACATGAAACTCAGCATGGCCCTCGTCGTGCCGAGGTTATCCGGTCGCAGGTGAATTGAACGGGACTCCGGAACGTGCTGCCAATTCCACCAGCGATCGTCCGACTCCTGGCGAGGGATTTGCAGGTACGCGATGTACATGTCCAAGTCGGTGACGGCGACGGGGATCACCAGATTGCGGGTGCGCGACCGCAGTCCCTCGGCGATGACAACAAGGTCGGTGTCGATGGTCGTATCGTCATCGAGCACCGCAGTGACATGGTTGCCGGCATCGGTGAGATCGGCGATCTGAGTGTCGAATCGGTACTCGGTGGTGTCGCGGGTGTGCTCGATCAATATGCGAGACAGTTCGCCGCGCAGGATTTCCAGCTCGGCAGTGATGCCCTCCCGCCGACCGGAGTCATCCATCGGGAACGACGCCGCGGTCGAGCCGTCGTCCCTGACGAATCGCATACCGATCTCGGTGGTGTTGGCGGCGCGGACGTCCTCCTCGATGCCCATCCTGCGGACCACCTCACAGGCCGCGCCGCGCACGTCGATGTTGTGCCCTTCGTCGCGGCGCTGCGGGAACCGCTCGACGATGGTGGTCCGCCAGCCGTGCGCAGCGAGTTGATGGGCGAGTGCAGGACCGGCGATGCCGGCACCGGAGATCAGCGCATGACGGTTCATCGGCGCTGTATATCACGCACGTCGATATCCGAAACAGCTCAGCGCGTTACGGCGCTGAGCTGTTGGTTACGAGCGTCAATCTCGTGCTGGGTGGCTGGGACCAGCCCGTCACCGCCCGGGGCGGCGGTGCCCTGCGCGTAGCTGACGTGGGGACGTTGTTCGCGCTCGTACTGATCGAACGCCGCCGCGATGTCGTCGGAGTGATCACGTAGCGCCTCGGCCAGCAGCCACGCGCCGGTCATCGCCAGACTGGTTCCGCGACCCGACAGCGGGGATGCGCAATACCCAGAATCCCCGACCAGGACAACGCGGCCCCGGTGCCACGCCGGCAGGTGGATCTGGCTGACCGAGTCGAAGTAGAGCTCCGGGTCGCGGGTCGCGGCGTCGAGCAGTTCGGGAATCTTCCACTCGGTGTGGCCGGCGAACGCGTCACGCAGGATCTGCTTCTGGGCATCGAGGTCGCGGTAGTCGTAGTCGATCCACGGCGCGCGAAACATGAACATCCCCAATGCTTTATCGCGGTAGGTAGGGATTCCGGCAATGTGGCCGGGGAAGTTGTACATCGGATTGCGGCAGCCGGGTTGAGCGCGACCCGGCAGATCGGTCAGTGCGACGTAGAAGCCGAGGTGTCGCAGGAACTGGTCTTCGGGGCCGAACGTCAGTCTGCGGGTGGCCGAGTGCATGCCGTCGGCACCGACGACGATGTCGTAGCGCTCCTGCTCGCCGGAGGCGAAGAGTACGTTCACGCCTTCCCCGTCGTCGTGGAGTTCGGTGATCAACTCGCCGAATCTCAGCGAGGTCGCCGGGCCCAGCGCGTCTCGTAGCACCAGCGCGAGGTCTTCGCGGGGAATCTCGGTATCGTCCGGGCAGTCGTTGAATTCGCTGTCGGGTAGTTCGGCGAGCACTTCGCCGTCACTGTCGACAAACGCGACGCGCTCGCTCATGTCCACTCGGCGGACGCGGATTTCCTCGAGCACACCCATCTTGTCGGCGGCCTTGATCGCGTCACCCCGGATGTCGATCGGAGATCCGTTGACCCGCAGATGATTCGCGCGTTCGATGATGGTGACGTCGTGATCGGTGCCGAGAGTGACCCCCGCGCTGAGGCCGGCCATGCCGGCGCCGGAAACCAGGATCCGCATTAACGATCAACCCCTTCAGATAAGATCCGATATGTATCTTAAGGACGGTAGCCTGACGGCGGAGGAAACGCAATGTCTCTTAAAGGTGCCGCGCCGGCGCAGCGTCGACGCGGCGAAGCATTGGAGAAAGCACTGCTCGACGCGGCATGGGCCGAACTGAACGCGAGCGGATACGACGACCTGACCATCGACGCAGTGGCCAGTCGCGCCGGTACCAGCCGTGCGGTGCTCTATCGCCGTTGGTCAAGCAAGCGGGAACTGGTACTGGCCACGCTCGTGCACCAAGTGAAAGCCGATGTCGTGGACACCCCGGACACCGGAAGCCTGCGCGGCGACGTCATCGCCTTACTGCAGCGGGCTAACGAGGTCCGGATCCGGCTGGCCACCTTGGTGTTAACCCGCCTCGGCGGGTTCTACCGCGAGGCCAACATTAACCTTGCCGAGCTCACTGCCTACGTCCAGGGGGGTCGCGAGACCGTCTTGGCCGCGGTGATCGACCAGGCCGTCGCGCGCGGTGAAATCCAGCCCGGCCAGGTCAGTGAGCGGCTCGCGTGGGTACCCGTTGAGCTGTTCCGCTACCAGGTGATGGTGACCTTGCGGCCGGTTCCCGAGCAGGTGATCGAGGAGATCGTCGACGACGTTTTCATGCCGCTGGTCAGGCTGGGTGGCGCAGAGACGTCCTGATCGCAGAGCCCACGTAGACTCGGCAGGCGAATTGCGAGCGACAGAAGAGGTACTAGCCGATGAGCGGCCATTCCAAGTGGGCCACCACCAAGCACCAGAAGGCCGTCAAGGACGCCCGCCGCGGCAAGGAATTCGCCCGTCTGATCAAGAACATCGAGGTCGCCGCGCGTACCGGGGGCGGCGATCCGGCGGGTAACCCGACGCTGTACGACGCGATCCAGAAGGCCAAGAAGACCTCGGTGCCCAATGACAACATCGAGCGGGCGCGCAAGCGCGGCGCCGGTGAGGAAGCGGGCGGCGCCGACTGGCAGACGATCATGTACGAGGGCTACGGCCCCAACGGTGTCGCGGTGCTCATCGAGTGTCTGACCGACAACCGTAATCGTGCCGCGGGCGAGGTACGGGTGGCGATGACCCGCAATGGCGGCAGCATGGCCGACCCCGGATCGGTGGCCTACCTGTTTTCCCGCAAGGGTCTTGTCACTCTGGAAAAAAACGGCCTGAGCGAGGACGACGTGTTGGCCGCCGTCTTGGAGGCCGGCGCCGAAGACGTCAGCGATCTCGGTGAGAGCTTCGAAATCGTTTCCGAGCCCACCGATCTCGTTGCAGTGCGAACTGCCCTCCAGGACGCCGGCATCGACTACGAGTCGGCGGAAGCCAGCTTCCAGCCGTCGGTCAGCGTGCCCGTCGACGTCGAGGGCGCGCGCAAGGTGTTCAAATTGATAGACGCGCTGGAGGACAGCGACGACGTGCAGAACGTGTGGACCAATGTCGATCTGTCCGACGAGGTGTTGGCCGCCCTCGACGACGAGTAGCTCGTGGGCCTCTCGGCGCCTGCGCCGAGGTCGACGCTAGCGAGACAATCTCTCGCACTTTCTCGCGCTGCCGTCAGTCTCGACGAGGGTGTGGATGGGTGTTCGCGGGATACCCGGCGCATCGCGCACCATGTCGTCCGTGGGAGAGGTCTTTCTTGGTAGTGAGGCGCTTCGCGATGCGGCGCTGACCGAGCACGAATTGCGCCGGTGGTACCAACCGATTTTCCGTGACGTCTATGTGCCGCGGGGCCACCAGCCGTCGTTGAACGACCGAACCGTGGGGGCTTGGCTGTGGTCACGCCGAAACGCGGTCATAGCCGGCGCTGCCGCCGCGGCGCTGCACGGTGCAGCATGGGTAGACGCCGACATTCCCATTGATTTGATCGGGAAAAGCGCTCGGGCGCAACGTGGTTTGGTGGTGCGCAACGAGACGCTGGAGACGGGCGAGCTCACCCGAGTGGGCCACTTGCCGGTGACGACGGTTGCTCGAACCGCGTTCGACCTGGGTCGTCATCAGCCTCGAGGGAGGGCAGTCGCGTATCTCGACGCGCTGATGCGCGCTGCGCCGTTTTCGATCGACGAGGTGCTTGCGCTTGGGCAGCGACACAAGGGCGTGCGAGGTCTGCGACGACTAGGGGCCGCATTGCTGCTCGTCGATGGCGGAGCGATGTCGCCGAAGGAGACGTGGCTACGCATATTGCTTCGCGACGCCGGTCTGCCACAACCCACCGTCCAGCTCCCGCTGTATCGAGGTAACCAGTTGGTTGCCGTATTCGACATGGGCTGGGAAGAATACAAGGTTGCCGCAGAATACGACGGCGATTACCACCGCAGTGATCGACGGCGCTTTGTCAAGGACATCGACAAGCTCGGCGTCGCTGAGGGCCAGGGGTGGATCGTCATCCGGGTGGTCTCCGAACACCAATCCCGCGCCATCGTGAACCGGGTATATCGAGCTCTGGAGCGTCGCGGGTGGCACCCAGATCGACGCCAGCGTGGCGCCCTCTCGCGCTTTCTCGCGATACCGTCGATCTCGGCGTAAAACTAGTGGTATCCATGGCTCGAGGGCATCGTCTTTTGACGCCTTCTTCGACGCCATAATCGCGACCCGTTTGGGCTTTGCGGCCTCGGTGAACCCATCCCGAACTTCTCGGCCACCTGCTCGGTAAAGTCGCGGGCCAAGTCGTCTCGCACTGCCGCCAGACCTGGCAGGTGAAAGACCCTGCGCTCCATCAATATTCCGTCGGCTTGCTCGGTCGAGTGCTGGTCCAGCGAGATGATGTTGGCGCCTGCGGCTGCCAGGAACGTAGTGACCGCTGCCACCAGTCCGGACCGGTCGGCGCAGCGCAGCAAGAGCCGGCCGACGTCTTTGACGGGCAGCGTAGCGCGGGGGGCGCGAACGAACTTTTCGGCGGGGCCGCTGTCGATGGGGCTGGTCATCTCGCTCTGACGCTGTCGGTCTCAGCCGCCGGGCTCGCCGGGCTTTCCAGGCTTGCCGGGGGCTCCGCCCTCGCCCGGCTGACCGCCTTTGCCCCCGGCGCCTGGCGTGCCGTCGCTGCCGTTACCACCGTCGCCGCTCGGATCGTCGGTCGCAAAGCCGACGGCGATGTCGCTCACGGTACGGCTGCAGCCGGTCGACGCGACGCGGCGCCCAGAGTGAACAACGCCGCAGCCAGGGTCACCCCGGCAGCCGCGCTCAGGTCTACGGCTTTGATTGCCTTGTTTGATCGGCGATCCCGTGCGCCACCGCTGCCGTGAACGTAGTTCCACAACCGGAGGCGGGTTGCCAAACGCACGAATTCAAAGGGAGTTCTTGGTGCCCGCCTTCACGCTGCGAAACGCCTAGCGCGGACCGCTGACGGTCAGTGGCAGTGCAACTTCTCCCGCTGCGCCGCTCATCTTGACGACCCAGCGGCCATTGAGATTCAAGGTAAGCCGGAACTGGAAGCATACAAAGCCCACGTCTGCGTTTCTCAAGTTCATCGGCAGTTCGCGGTGCATGTGCAGGGGTTCCCCACCGTTCGGCGGGCTGACCTCTATGACGACCAGGCGATCTATCCCGTCGGTGTCTTCAGTGCCGCCTTGTGTCAACACCACGATGTTGAAATGCGCTACTCGGTCGCGACCAACGTTGTAATTGGATATCACCCCGCCTTTCACGTTCAGCTTGTTGTTCACTACTTCGACCTTCTCGGCCAGGAACGCCCCACTTATCCTCATGGTGTCCAGTATGCGCGAATACTGCTGCGCAGTATCGAGATTGGGTCAGCTCGGCCTCAGGCTTTCGCCGTAGTTTTCAGCGGCTTCCACGAAAGGCTGCCGGCGCAGTCGTCCGCCGACAGCCGCACAGATCGGTGATTAGCAAGTCACCCGCACGACTTGTCGAGTTGGGTGATCTGGGAGTCGAGGTCATGCCGCAACGAATCCTGGGCGTCTGCCCCCGCGCCACTCAAATAGTTGATGCCAAGTTGTTCGATCGTGTTGGCGAACGTGTTGATCGCGTTCGCGAGATCCTTTGGAGCCGCGGTGTTTGCGTCGAGTCGATCTCTGAGGTACGCCCCACCGCCGTCGAGGGCCAATCGTGCGTTGGTCGCCACGGCGAGTTCGGCGACCGCGTCGTTCGGGTTGTTGCTTTGCATGTGTGTGTTGGCGACTACCGATTTGTGGGCGGCGTTATAGGCAGAGCAAATGTTCGTTTTCGGGTCACCGCTCTGCTGAGCTACCGAGGCGTGGTTGTGCGCCGGGTAAAAATACGCCAGTGCGGCAAGGACAGCAGCGATCGCGGCGATCGCGAGGGCTGCATACGTCAACCAAGGCAACGTTTTCGACCCTCGCGGGAGATGCACCGTGGAAGAAGTGGGCTCCCCGCTGGCGTGTTTCTGGCTTTCAGCGTCGGAGGATCCGATGACAGGCCTGTCAGTCATTAGGTGAGAATATCGCGCTCTGTTGATGCAGGGAGGCCATTGCCGAAAAGGCCTCGGCGGCATTCGGTCTGCCTAGATTCCTTCTGTTCGAGCCCCAAGTCACGAAAGAACGACTGCAGCAACTCAAGTTTGACGCGGCCGTACGTGACCTACAGCATCACACCCGAGGCGCCGTCTGGTCGCAGACAGCTGGCCACGGCGTTCATGCCGGTCTGCGGATCGGCCACGTGGTGTAGTGCACCGGTCGACACGGTCAGATCGAAATCAATTTCCAGAGAGGGCAATTCCTCGATCGACAGCGGGTGTAACTCGAGGTTGAACAGTCCGTGCTTGTCCTTTTTCGCGTCGGGGTTCGTGAATGCGAATACCGCCGCCTGATTGGTGCCGCAGCCGGCGATCAAGATGTCCAGGTCACGCTGGTATTCCCGGTCCGGCCACAACACCCGGGGTCTTACCACTCCCAGTTGCGAGCCAGCCACACGTCCAGGTCCTCGATCGGTTGCGGGTATCGGTAGTGCTCATGCTGGCGAGAGGCCACATCGGCACGCGGGTTGTCGTTCACGTTCGCACTGGCCCTTTCTCGGCAAAAACGTTGAATGCGTAGCCAGTTGCTCCGTCGCGGCCGTCACTCGACGAGACCTCACACCATCTGCGGCCCTTCGGGAATGTTCTGCGGATCGCGCCAAAAGGCATCGTTGACGGATCGTTTGAACAGATCCGGCGGCAGCAGGCTGGCGCGCGGCTCGGCCTTGACCTGACCGCGCACGGTGTGCAGCCCTGGAGTACCAGCACGTTCGTCGAATCCGGTGACGTCGTCATCGACGTGGTCGAAGTCGTGCTCGAAAGCAGGTTCACCGATGAAGTCGTAGATGGCGTGCAGGGTTTCGTACTTCACAAGTAACAGGCGCTCGTTCTGTGCGCCATAGCACGCCTGGGTCTCGAAGCATCGTTTCCGCAGCTAAACGGTTACTAGAGCTATTTTAGGTAGACGTTCGATGTGCGACAAATTGACACCTTAAATAAATTTGTCGTCCGATTGACGTACAGATTTAAGATTTCCTCAGGACCACCAGGGGTGGCGGAGCGTGATCATCAGCGCGGTCCTCGCGTGTCCGGTGCCACCAAATCGTCAGCGGTGGCTACGCTGATCGAACAACTGTTCGCCCTAGAAGGAGGCAAGGTGCGCGTGATGGGCGTCGACCCCGGCCTGACGCGCTGCGGGCTGTCGGTGATCGAGAGTCGCGGCGCCCGCCAGGTCATCGCGCTCGACGTCGGTGTGGTGCGTACGCCGTCCGACGAGTCGCTTGCGCGGCGACTCCTGACGATCAGCGATACCGTCGACCACTGGATGGACACCCACCTGCCGGACGTCGTCGCGATCGAACGGGTGTTTGCCAACCAGAATGCGAACACCGCGATGGGTACCGCGCAGGCTGGTGGCGTGATTGCGCTCGCGGCCGCCAAGCGCGGCATCGACGTGCACGTCCACACGCCGAGCGAGGTGAAGGCGGCCGTGACGGGCAACGGCCGCGCAGATAAAGCTCAGGTTACCGCGATGGTCACCAAAATCCTTGCGCTGCAGACGAAACCGACTCCAGCGGATGCCGCGGATGCTCTCGCGCTGGCCATCTGCCACTGTTGGCGCGCGCCGATGATCGCCCGGATGGCCGAAGCCGAGGCCAAGGTCGTCGAGCAGCGTAAGAAGTTCGCCGCGAAAGTGAAGGCCTCGAGATGATCGCGTCGGTGCGAGGCGAGGTGATCGACGTCGCCCTCGATCACGTCGTCATCGAAGCAGCCGGCGTGGGTTACAAACTGATGGCCGCTCCATCCACGCTCGCGACGCTGCGCCGCGGCAGCGAAGCCCGCTTGATCACCGCGATGATCGTCCGCGAAGACTCGATGACCCTCTACGGCTTTTCCGACGGAGACGCGCGCGACCTGTTCCTGACGTTGCTCGGCGTGTCCGGCATCGGCCCCAAGATCGCGCTCGCCACGCTGGCGGTCTACGACGCGACGGCACTGCGCCGGGCGCTGGCCGACGGTGACGTCGCAGCGCTGACCCGGGTGCCGGGTATCGGCAAGCGCGGCGCCGAGCGGTTGGTGCTCGAGCTGCGCGACAAGATCGGGCCGGTCCCGCCGACCGCGGGCGCGGCGCTCAACGGGCATAGCGTCCGCGGACCGGTAGTGGACGCTCTTGTGGGACTTGGCTTTGCGGCCAAGCAGGCCGAGGAGGCCATCGACAAGGTCCTGGCCGCCGACGACGAAGCCACCACCTCCACGGCGCTGCGATCGGCGCTGTCGTTGTTGGGTAAGACGAAATGACCGACGAGGACTCTGAGGAGAGGGAAGTCTCGGCGGCGCTGACCGTCGGTGAGGGCGACGTCGACGCCAGCCTTCGCCCTCGCTCGCTGGGCGAGTTCATCGGCCAGCCGCGAGTGCGCGAGCAGCTGCAGCTGGTCCTCGAGGGCGCCAAAAACCGGGGCGGCACACCGGATCACATCCTGCTGTCGGGTCCACCCGGGCTGGGCAAGACGTCGCTGGCGATGATCATCGCCGCCGAACTCGGGACGTCGCTGCGGCTGACGTCGGGCCCGGCGCTGGAGCGCGCTGGAGACCTCGCGGCGATGTTGTCCAACCTGGTCGAGCACGACGTGTTGTTCATCGACGAGATTCACCGGATCGCCCGGCCGGCCGAGGAGATGCTGTATCTGGCGATGGAGGACTTTCGGGTCG
>NZ_JBYCLA010000429.1:0-3303 GCF_057473665.1 Mycobacterium sp. TH-M25 | reverse complement strand
TTCATGCGTAATGCGCTGACGCCGTCCTCGTTGCCTCGGAAGTAGCACAGCCCCGATAAGGGTGGTGGCGCCTGGGTCGGCAGTAGTGCGGCAAGATCCGCATGGGCGTGTGCGCGAAGCGCGACGGTTGGATAGTTCCGCACTAGCATCGGTATCCCGGCTAGTTGCCGAATCAATGAATGCGATCCATCGCACCCGATGATCACGTCGGCTGTAATGATTTGGCGTTGCCCGTTATTCGTCAAGGTGGTTACGCTGGGCCGGGCCGGGTTGAGGTCGATCGCTGCTACCCCGGCACGAAGTTCGATCGCGGGCTCAGCTGCGATCAGCTGGGCCGCTCGGTCAAGGAGGGCCTGTTGATCGAGATGGATTCGGAAGGGATGATTAGTGAGGTCGGCGAGCAACCGATAATCAAGCTCCGCGCGAATGTCTCCGCGGTTGTCGCGCCACTGCACCGAGGTCACGGCGACGGCGTCGGGGTCGGAAGCTAGCTCGATGCCGAGCGTTCGAAGGAGATCCAACGTTGACGGATGAAAAGTGGATGCTTGGGATGCGGTGATCAGCTTGTCGTTGCGCTCCACGAGGGTAACGGCAACGTTACTCTTGGCCAGTAGCAGCGCCGCCAGTGCTCCCACCGGACCTGCGCCGACGACAACCGCATGCGGGTTCATCACAACCCCGCCAATGGGTTTGGGTTATCCAACGTGAGTCGAAGCCAGGCCGCCCCACACGAGTTCGATGTGTAGAACTCTTGCCCAGTAAACTGCTGGGTCAACGTGGTGACAGCAGCTTGGGTGTGCAGCCCGGTGCCTACCAGGAGGATGGGTGTACCCAAGAGCTCGGCATCGCGCACGGCGGTGACGATGTCGTCGGTGCCAAGCTGATAAGGCGAACCAGCCGTCATGCCGGTGGTTTTGTCGACCACGCGGATCACCGAATCGATTTCGAAACCTGCACTGGTCCAGTATTTTTCAGATAGATCGGTGAGCCAATCGGGATGCGGGGACGCGATGGTGATGGTATTGATGCCGCGGTGGCGTAGCCAGGCGACAACTGCCACGGTGGTCGATACCGTAATTACACCGGTGCACTCTGACGCGGTGCGGCAGTCGCGCAGGTCGGCGTCAAAACCCTGAAGGTAGTGGTTGCCGCTGCAACAAGCCATGATCGCGTGCAGCGGCATGCTTCCGAAACTCATAAGACGGGAAGGCAACTCGGCGGCGTAGCGGTCGAGGCGTTGTCGCAGCCCGACATCGTGATACACGCCGTACCGGGCGGTCGAGAAGGCGAAGACGTCACCGCCTAGTGTCAGATAGTCGTCTTCTACTGCTGTGTTGGCCGGTGGCACGATCAGCCCGACGCGCGGCTTGCGCCGTTGTTCGCGAAGTGGACCCACATGGACGTCGGTTGCCACGGCCGAACCTTTCGGGCATCTTGCGGGGTCGATCCGAGGAGGCTCTCCGAAGTGTACCCGGGGCTCGCCCTTGTGCCGGGCGGATTTGCTCAGCGGTGGTGTTAGCGGCAGGTGGCTTCGATTTCGAAAGGCTTATGGACCTGCTGACCGGCATTGTCCACACCGCTGGCTGTCCCGGTGATTTGGTATGTGTTGCCGTTCTTGGTGGCACTGGCGTTCTCGCCGGGGACACCCTCGGTGAAAGCCATGACCACACCGTCGATGGTGCCGAGGCCGGCGTTGTGGACCACCGATGCGTCCGGCTCCAAGCCAACGATGACGCCGGTGATCATGTCACCGATCGCGATAGAGAACTTGCCGTTCGTCGTCGAGCACACGACTGGACCACTGACGTTTTGTGGCTGGCCGCCGATGGTGACCTTCGCTTCTCCGGCTGCTGCGGCGGCAGTGCTGCTCGACACGGTTGTGGGGCCCGAGCTGGTGGTTGCGCTCGACGACGTGGTCGTCCTTGACGACGGGGCGGGAGCCTGTGAGCCCCCGCTGCAGCCGGCCGCGCCGGCAACGATCGTGATGGCGCCGACGGCGACCAACAACTCATGCCTCACCAAAATTCTCCTTCGTCGGTGGTAACCCGCGATGGCCGCGTCGCTATTTGCGGCCGAGGTCGGCGATAAATCGCTGCGTCTGTTCCCAGGTCGGTAGTAGGCCAGACGCGCGTACGTCGTCAAGGTTGGGGGCTGCGGCATCGCGCTCGGACAAGTGCGGGCCAACGCCGTCAACCATCGGCCAGTCGATGGCCAGGGCCGGATCTGTGGCGCAGATGGTGTGCTCGCGCGTTGGGTTGTATTCCGCAGAGCATAGGTACATCACTGTCGAATTATCTTGCAGTGCAAGGAATCCATGTGCGAGACCCTCTGAGATATAGATGGTCTTCCGGTCGGAGTCGTTGAGCATAACGGAGGTCCAACGGCCGAAGGTTGGTGAGCCCAAACGGATATCGACGACGACATCGAACACCGAACCGGACACGCAGGTCACATATTTGGCTTGGCTCGGTGGCAGTTGCGCGAAATGCAGGCCACGCAGCACACCGGCCGAGGACACCGAGCAGTTGGCTTGTCGGACGTCTAAGCGGTGACCGGCGAATGCGCTGAACCCACTGTCTGTGAGCCATTCGAAGAACATTCCGCGGGAATCGCCATGAATGGTAGGGGTGATCTCCCAGGCGCCCGGGATGTCCAGTTCGCGGACATCCATTTTACTGACCTCGTTCTTCGTAGCGCGCTTCCGCGGCGTCCTTCAACGGTCGCCACCACGATTCGTTGTCGCGATACCAGTCAATGGTGGCGCGCAATCCCTCGTCAAAGTCCGTGTGCTTTGGTGCCCAGCATAATTCGTCGTACAGCGGGGTCGGGTCGATCGCGTACCGCAAGTCGTGGCCGATGCGGTCGGTGACGTGGTCGAAATCGTCGGGGTCTCGGCCCATCATCTGCAGCAGCGTGCGCAGCACGGTCAGGTTGTTGCGCTCGCCCTCGGCGCCGATGAGGTAGGTGCGGCCGATCTGGCCTTTCTCGAGGATTCGCCAGACGGCGCTGTTGTGGTCGTCGACGTGGATCCAGTCGCGGACGTTGGCACCGGTGCCGTACAACTTGGGCCGGCGCCCGGTGAGCACATTGGTGATCTGGCGCGGGATGAACTTCTCGACGTGCTGGTATGGCCCGTAGTTGTTGGAGCAGTTGGAAATCGTCGCCCGCACGCCGTAGGAGCGCACCCAGGCGCGGACCAACATGTCGCCGGCGGCTTTGGTTGCCGAGTACGGACTCGACGGGTTGTAGGGCGTTGACTCGGTAAATCTTGTCGGTTCGTCGAGCTCCAGGTCGCCATAAACC
>NZ_JBYCLA010000428.1:0-5318 GCF_057473665.1 Mycobacterium sp. TH-M25 | reverse complement strand
CTGTCGACGCTGCGAAATCCAGAAGCGAGGTCATCGGCCATGCCCTCATTCTCTATGGACGTCCATAGGCGACAGATCTCGATCGGCTCCGGCCGGGCTAGCCGGCCTCCTAGTAATACTTTGCATAGCGATTCATCACCTGGGCATAGGCCTCCGCGACGTTATTGAGCTGCACGGCGAGCAGGTTGACACCCTCTATGAATTCCTTCATTCCAGCCAGATACCGCGCGCCCACCTCGGCGATCCGTTTCGCCGCGGGACCCGTCCACGTCCCCGACGGCCCGGAGGCCAGCCGCCTCTAACCGGTGCGCTAGTCGCCGGCAGCGCGAGGAAAAATCGCTACCGGGCGCTCGATCGGCGCCTGGTGGTCATTCGGCTTCGGCGTTGTGGTCAACTTGCTGGCTTTGCGAATTCCCTTGTCTACCAAGCTGGCCGGGGCGAACCTCCGCAGCCGCGACAGTCGGCGCGCCAGGGGTCCGGCCGGATACCGCAGCTTCGGTTTACGGCTGGTCACAGCGTCCAACACGACCCGTGCGACCACTGCGGGATCATCCCCAGCCCGCACTTCCTCGGTGAGGACTTGTCGGACGTGCTCGCGGATGATCGCATAGCTGTCGATCGGTGAATCGACGTCAGCCGCATGGGTTTCGAATGAGGTGTTGGTGTACGCGGGCTCGACGACGAGAACCCGCACGCCGAATTCCCGGGTTTCATGATCCAGGGATTCCGAGTAGCCCTCAACCGCGTGCTTTGAAGCGGCGTAGAGCGCAGCATACGGTGCCGGCAGCAGTCCCAGCACCGAGCCGATGTTGATGATGCGACCGCTGCGCTGGGCACGCATATGCGGCAACACCTCCTGGGTCAGCCGCACCAATCCGAAGAAATTGGTGTCGAAGAGCTGCCGCGCCTGGATCATCGAACTCTCCTCGGCGGCGCCGATGACACCCATACCAGCGTTGTTGACCAGAACGTCGATGCGGCCCGCACGATCGATGACCGTTGAGACAGCCCGGGTGATCGAAGCATCGTCGGTGACATCAAGCTGAACCAATTGCACCCCGGCGATCGGCGCCGTCGTTTGCGGCCTGCGGCTGGTGCCGAAGACCTCAAAGCCTTTTGCCGCCAAGGCGGTCGCAACGGCACGGCCGATTCCCGAGGAGACGCCGGTAACCAATGCCACGGAGGATTGTGGTTTCATCCCAACTCCTAGTAAACCGAGTGGTGTACTTCTGCGATGCTGACACTACACCGCTTGACGCCCGATGTAAACCGGTCGGTATACTTCAATAGTGATCAAGTCTGCTGCCCAGCACTCGAAAACCCGGGGCGGTCGCGGCGCCCGCCAGCGCATCATGGACACCGCCGCCGAGTTGTTCTACCGCGATGGCATCAACGCCACCGGCGTCGATCGACTTGCAACCGAGTCATCAGTGTCCAAACGTACTCTCTACCAACATTTTCCGAGTAAGTCGGCAGTGATAGAGGAATATCTGCACAACCTCGAACGACGGGTGGCAAACCCCTCTGCGGCGGACACCGACGACCGAACACCACGCGAGCGACTACTGGCCCTTTTCGACACCCCCGATCCAGCTGCCACACCTATCCGGGGCTGCCCCTTCCACAACGCGGCCGTCGAGGCAGCCGGAGCCATGCCGGGAGTGCAGGCAATTGTTCGTGCGAACAAACGCAGCTTCATCAGCGGAACTATTGAGCTGGCCAAGCAGTCAGGCGCCGCCGACCCGCACCTGCTCGGCAACCAACTAGCCGTGCTCTACGAAGGTGCAGCCGCACTGGCCACATCACTAAACGACGCATCACCGTGGATACTGGCCCGTACCGCAGCAGCGACGCTCATCGACCAAGCGGTCGCCCGGTAAAACGCGTACTTGCAGAACGAGGCGCAGCCAGAGCCGATTTATCGCGTGGTGGTGACACATGCAACTCCGGTTGCGCGGTCGGTGTCACCGCCGAGACCATCGCGGTCACCGGCAACCGGGCGGAGCTGCCGGAAATCGAAACGATGGCTACCATGGCCCTCATGGCCGAGCCGGGCCCGGCTGCAGACGACACCGCCGTAGTGGACGGTAGCGAAACCGTTGTGGTACCTAGTTCCGCAGCTACCGAAGCCGTGGATCTCGCGTGGTCGCGCGACGACGACCGCGACGTCCAAGTTGGCATCCCGGCTGACATCCAGACTGAATTGACGGCTGTTCACCAGTCGTGGCGCGCTACGTGGGGTAAGGCAGCTGCGCTACTCATGGCTGGTCTCGTCATCGCAGCGGCGATTGTGGTGGGGCACTGGGGATTCAGCACATTGGCGTCGCCGCACCAGGCTGCCGGGCGCGCGCCCGGTGCGTCGTCGACGCCGAAGCTCAGCGCCACACCTGGTCCGGCCGTCCCGGCGACGGCGTCACCACCCGTCATCGAATCCACGCCAGACCAAGACAGTCGGTATGTTCAGGCCCTCAACGACCGGGGCATCTCGTTCGCCAATCCCGAGGGCGCCATCTATAACGGCAAGATGGTGTGCGGCGACATCCAGCGCGGGGTGTCGGTGCAGCAGATCGCCGACGCGTTTCGAGCGAGCAATCCCGCCTTAACTGACAGTGCCAATGCTTATGTGGCTATCTCGGTTCACGCGTACTGCCCGCAAAACGACAAGCTGGTTGCGGGGTTCTGATACCGGAACTACGCCAAAAAAGGTCCCGCCCGGCTGTCGTCTACCGAGCACCCGCAACTGCCACCGGGCGCGAATTCCGAACCGCGGCCTCGCCACGAGGTCAAGGCGGACGGTGCCATGCGCTGTCCCAGTTGGATACCGGACCCGAGTTCGGCTGTGGGGTGGGTGGTGGCGAAGACACTGAAGGAGCGGCGGAAGGAGGTCGCGTTCCACCGTGGACCCACGACGGGTGGCGGACCTAACAACAACCATCAAAGAAACGACCTCGCCAAGGTATGAGTATTATCTAGTTCCAACGAACAATGGAATTGAATTCTTAATGAGTACTGGAGAATTGGGATGAGCGGGCAACCCGATCGCAAAGCCGCACTGTTAGAGCAAATCGCTCGAGTAGGTAAGGCGCTGGGCAACGGGCGGCGATTGCAGATCCTCGATTTGCTCGCCCAGGGCGAGCGCACGGTCGAAGCCATCGCGACCGCGACGGGGATGAACGTGACTACCGCATCGGCGAATCTGCAGGCGCTGAAGAACGGCGGGTTGGTCCGGGCTCGCCGGGACGGGACCCGGCAGCATTACCGACTCGCCGGGGATGACGTGGCAAAGCTGTTCGCGCTGGTGCAAGCCGTCGCCGACGAGCATTTGGCCGACGTGGCGCTCGCGGCGGCGGCAGTGCTTGGCTCACCCGAGGATGCGATCACCCGTGCGGAACTGCTGCGCCGGCGCGATGCCGGCGATGTCACGCTGGTTGATGTGCGTCCGCATGACGAATACGTGGCAGGCCACATCCCGGGTGCCATCAATATCCCGTTAGCCGAACTGGCCGACCGGCTCGCCGAATTACCGGCCAACCGCGACATCGTCGCCTATTGCCGTGGCGCCTACTGTGTCATGGCTCCCGATGCAGTTCGCATTGCTCGCAAGGCGGGCCGAGGTGTGAAACGACTCGACGACGGAATGCTCGAATGGCGGTTGGCCGGCCTGCCGGTCGACGAGGGAGCAGCGGTCGCGAGCTGACAGCAGGGCGGTCGGAATTCATGTCGGCCGTGCACCGGCGTCGAGCCGAGAACGCTGCTTGCGTAGGCGAACGCCCGGGATAAGCATCGGTACCCTGGTGCGGTACTGCTGGTATTCCTCGCCCAGTGCCCGGCTCAGGTCATGCTCTTCGATTGGCAGGACGACCAGGATGTAGGTAGTCGTCATTACCGCGAACAGCAGGTGCCCCGCACTCATTGTGGGAGCTGCCCAGAACGCCACGATGAAACCCAACATGAGCGGGTGCCGTACCAACCGATAGAGCATGGTGGCGCGGAATTCCAGTTCACTGTAAGACTTTTCGCGCCACGCCAGAAAGACCTGCCGCAGCCCGAACAGGTCGAAATGGTTGATCATGAACGTCGACGCCAGCACGATGACCCAGCCGAGCCAGAACAGTGCCTGCAGGGCAACCTTCCCCGGCGGCCAGCTGACATTCCAGACGATCGCAGGCAGCGTCCGCCACTGCCAAAACAGAAGGAACAACAGCAGACTCGACAACAGCACGTAAGTGCTGCGCTCGATCGCCGGCGGTATCAACCGCGTCCACCGTCGCTTAAAACCCGGTCTTGCCATCACGCTGTGCTGCAACGCGAACGCTGCGAGCAGAACAACATTGACCGCAACCGCCTCTGCCATGGAGGCGGCGATGCCGTTGTCGACGGTGCGAGGCACCACCAGGTTCCCGACGAAACCGATGGCGTAAAGGAATGCCGCGAGGAAGACCACGTAGCAGATCGCGCCGTATCCGACTATGAGTGACCGTTTCAAGTTGGCCTCCTGGTGCGGTCCACTATAGTCCAATAATCTATAATTCCATAGAATAATTACCTATAAGGCGGCGGAAGGGAAGGCAACTGTTATCCGACGGACAGCCGGAGCTGGCCCTAACGCAGCACGAGCACTGGCAGGACACCTACCGCGCCCATCCGGCCATGTACGGGTCCGACCCGTCCGAACCGGCGCTCTACTCGGCCGATGTGTTTGCGGCCGAGGGCGTTGAGCGGATCTTGGAGTTGGCGGCCGGTCACGGTCGTGACACGCTCTATTTCGCTCATCGAGGCTTCACGGTGGCGGCCACCGACTTCAGCGAGGTTGCGGTCGCACAGCTGCGCCAAACGGCCCGGGCGCAAGGCATAGCCGCGCGGGTGGAAGCAACCGTACATGACCTACGCAATCCGCTGCCGCAGCTCAGCGGCTCCATTGACGGCGCCTTTGCGCACATGGCGTTATGCATGGCGCTGTCCACCAAAGAAATTCACGCAGTCGTTGACGAGGTCGGACGGGTGTTGAAGCCGGGCGGAAAGTTCATCTACACCGTTCGGCACACCGGCGATGCGCACTACGTACCGGACGAGCGCACGGTGACGACATCTTCGAGTACGGAGGGTTTGCGGTGCATTTCTTCTGCCGCGAGCTCGTAGAGAGCCTGACTGCCGGCTGGATACTCGAAGACGTGCACGCTTTCGACGAAGGAGAGCTGCCCCGGCGGCTATGGCGTGTCACCGCCACCAAACCCGGCTAGTGGCGATCGCAAGCGCGGCGAAGCCGGGCGCAGCGGGTCGCCGCAATTCCTTCAAGCCGGGCGCAGCGGGTCGTCACC
>NZ_JBYCLA010000427.1:0-2982 GCF_057473665.1 Mycobacterium sp. TH-M25 | reverse complement strand
AGCACACCGCGGTGCTGGGTGCTCACGCGATCATCGCGGTTAGCTCCGGTATGCGCGACGACATGCTGCGGGTCTATCCCACGCTGGATCCGAGCCTGGTGCACGTCGTCCGGAATGGGATCGACACCGATGTGTGGTATCCGGCCGGGCCGGTGCGTACCGGGTCGGTACTGGCCGAGGTCGGCATCGATCCCAGCCGGCCCACCGTGGCGTTCGTGGGACGGATCACCCGACAGAAGGGTGTCGCCCATCTGGTGGCGGCCGCGCACCGATTTAGCCCGGACGTGCAGGTGGTGCTGTGCGCCGGTGCTCCCGATACCCCGGAGTTAGCCGATGAAGTGCGGGCCGCCGTCTCCGAACTGGCCCGCACTCGCACCGGGGTGTTTTGGATCCGGGAGATGCTTCCCATCGGGAAGATACGCGAAGTACTTTCGGCAGCAACAGTCTTCGTGTGCCCGTCGGTGTACGAGCCGTTGGGAATCGTCAACCTGGAGGCAATGGCGTGCGGGACGGCGGTAGTGGCCTCCGACGTCGGCGGGATACCCGAAGTAGTCGCCGACGGGATCACCGGGTCATTGGTGCATTACGACCCTGACGACGCAAAAGGTTACCAGGGCAGATTGGCAACGGCGGTCAATGAGTTGGTCGCCGACCCAGGAAAAGCCGAACGCTACGGCCACGCCGGACGCCAGCGCTGCATCGAGGAATTCTCCTGGGCCCACGTCGCCGAACAGACGCTGAACATCTACCGGAAAGT
The DNA here is from genome assembly GCF_057473665.1 of Mycobacterium sp. TH-M25. NCBI lineage: Bacteria > Bacillati > Actinomycetota > Actinomycetes > Mycobacteriales > Mycobacteriaceae > Mycobacterium > Mycobacterium sp. TH-M25. Next base: position 2,225 of record NZ_JBYCLA010000427.1, on the reverse strand, counting down.
CTGTGCATAACCAGGACTACCTGCCAACTGACCGGTTTAGCTGGTAACACCCTTAAGTTCGTCACCCAGAGCGGCGGCTTCGTCCGGTGTCAGCTCGACGACGAGTCGGCCACCACCTTCTAGCGGTACCCGCATCACGATGCCGCGCCCCTCCTTCGTCGCTTCCAAAGGACCGTCTCCGGTCCGGGGCTTCATCGCCGCCATCGTGTGCTCCCTCCAAATTCAAGCTGGCCCGCCCTCGCGGACCTGTTCGGCGCCGAGCATGCCCCGTCAGTGGATTTCCAGTAATACCCGACATTGAACTGCCAAATCACCCCTCTATTGTTCCCTATTCAGGTCGGCGAGTGCACAAAGACCCGGTTCTCAGGCCTAACCAGGGTGCTGCGCCTAGTTGCCCGGCTCCCCCTCGCCGTCCCCCTCGCCGCTGCGCGGCTGGGCGGTGCCCCCAGCGCGGCTGGGGGTGTCCCGACAACGGGGCGGTGGACGACCCGCTGGGGTCACCGGGTTGGGGGCACCCAGCAAGCGCGGATGTGGTCGTCGACCATCCCCGTCGCCTGCATCAGCGCATAGGCCGTAGTAGGCCCGACGAAACGGAATCCGCGTCGCTTCAATTCACGCGCCATAGCCTTCGATTCCGCACTGGTCGAGGGGATTTCGGATCCGTCAGCGGGCCTGGGCCGCGGCTGTGGGGCGAATGACCACAATAACTCGGACAGGTCCGCTGCAGACCCCAGGTCAGCGGCCGCACGCGCGTTGGTGATCGTCGCCTCAATCTTGGCGCGGTTGCGCACGATTCCGTCGTCGACCAACAGCCGTTGCACATCGGCATCGGTATAACCGGCTACCTTCTCGATATCGAACCCGGAGAAGGCGCGCCGGAAATTCTCCCGCTTGCGCAGGATGATCAGCCACGACAGACCACTTTGAAAGGCCTCCAGGCTCATCCGCTCGAACAAGGCCGCTCCGCCGTGTACTGGGCGGCCCCACTCTTGGTCGTGATAGGTGCGATACAGCTGCCAGTGGGGCCCGGATGGAACGTCCGCCCAGCCACAGCGAACCAGCCCGTCGTCGATGCGGCTCACGTGACATCCTGACCGTCGTCCCCGTTGGGGACATTCGAGACATCGGCATCTGCTTCGGTGTCTGCGGTCGCCGCCAGCTGACCACGTAACGCCTCGAGCTCGCGGCCGAGCCGGTCCAGCACCCAGTCCACCTCGCTGGGCTTGTACCCGCGCAACACCTGGGTGAACTTGACGGCGTCGACGTCAGCGCGGGTAACGCCGTGCGCGGGCAGCACTGTCGCCGTCGTCCCGCGAGGCAAGGGCGGCAGCCGCTCGCCGCGACCGAACAGCAGGCTGGCCGCGCCAAACAGCACAATCGCGACAAAGACCAGCACCACCAGGTACAGCAACACCAACGCCACGGGAACGATATTGCCCTATCTGATAGTCGCGACCCGCTGCGCCCGGCAGCGCCGCGCTTGCGATCGCTCCTCACGCGGCCGCACCCTGTTCATCGGCGGCCGATCGGCCAGCGACACCGGCCACGTGTGCCGGGTGTAGCCGTCACCGTCGGACTCGTCGACAAAGAATTGGGTCAGCCCGACCCCAGAGTCGAGAATACCGCAACGCGACAGCAAGGTCGCAATGACCTGACGGCTCATGGCGCCCAACTCGGCCAGCGGCCGGTTGCGGTGCGCTCGAACGCCGAGGTTGACCTGCGCGATCGCGTCGAGGCCCAGCCGGTCAAAGGTGTCGACCAGCAGACCGATCTCCACGCCATAGCCCGGCGCGAAGGGAAGCGCTGTCAGCAGTTCGCGGGTGGCTGCGTACTCGCCGCTCAGCGGCTGCAGCACGTAGCCCAACTCCGGCCGCAGCGACGCCAACAACGGCCGGGCCACCAACTCGGTGACCCGCCCGCCACCGGTGGCACGCGCGCTGCCGCTGACATCGTTGCTGTTGAGCGGCCGCCGGTAAAAACCTTTGACCAGGTGAATGCCGTCACCGGTGAGCAGCGGGCCGACCAGCCACGGCACGAACATCGGGTGCGGGTTGATCAGATCAGAATCGACGAACACCACAATGTCGCCGCTGGTAACGGCGAGCGAGCGCCACAATGCCTCACCCTTGCCGGGCCGGGTCGGGACCTCAGGCACCGCCTGTTCACGGCTGACCACTCGGGCGCCGGCAGCGATGGCCCGGATCTCGGTCTCGTCCGTCGAGCCC
>NZ_JBYCLA010000426.1:0-6141 GCF_057473665.1 Mycobacterium sp. TH-M25 | reverse complement strand
CGATCGACATCGAGGCCGCGTTTCTGGAATACCTCGACATGTTCTACAACCTGGGCCTCGCCGGCAAGGCGATGCGCCGGATCGGCGCGATCGAGTTCGCGACGACGATCGCCCCAGGCCTGCGCGACGTCTTACTCACCGGCAAGATCAAGGAAGCCGTGATCCGTGTGGAGAAAGGCACCAAAAAACCGGTCTACGACGCGATCGTCGTCGACGCTCCCCCGACCGGGCGCATCGCCCGCTTCCTGGACGTCACCCGGGCGGTCTCCGACCTGGCCAAAGGTGGCCCGGTCTACTCCCAGGCCGAGGGCGTGGTGAAGATCCTGCACTCCGACCAGACGGCGATACACCTGGTCACCCTGCTGGAGGCGCTGCCGATGCAGGAGACCAAGGAAGCGATCGACGAGCTACAGGAGCTGGGCCTGTCGATCGGCTCGGTGATCGTCAACCGCAACATCCCGAACTACCTGGAGCCCGAAGATCTCGCCAAGGCCGCCGACGGTGACGTCGACGCCGACGCGGTCCGCACCGGATTGACCGCGGCCGGGATCAAGCTCGGCGACGAAGATTTCGCCGGCCTGTTGACCGAGACCATCCAGCACGCCACCCGGATCACCGCGCAGGCCGCCACCGCGGAGCTCCTCGACGAGCTGAGGGTGTCGCGACTGGAATTGCCCACCATCGCCGACGGCGTCGACCTCGGCAGCCTGTATGAGCTGTCGGAATCACTGGCTCAGCAGGGAGTTCGATGAGCACTACACCTCCGGTGCTCGACATTGCCGGCATTCTCTCCGACACCGCCAACCGCGTGGTGGTGTGCTGCGGGGCGGGTGGAGTCGGGAAGACCACGACCGCCGCAGCCATGGCACTGCGCGCCGCGGAGTACGGCCGCACCGTGGTGGTTCTGACCATCGACCCGGCCAAGCGCTTGGCGCAGGCGTTGGGTATCAGCGATCTCGGCAACACCCCGCAGCGCGTGCCGCTCGCCGCTGAGGTATCCGGCGAGCTCTACGCGATGATGCTGGACATGCGCCGCACCTTCGACGAGATGGTGATGCAGTACTCCGGACCCAATCGCGCACAGGCGATTTTGGACAACCAGTTCTATCAAACGGTCGCCACCTCGCTGGCCGGCACGCAGGAGTACATGGCGATGGAGAAGCTCGGCCAGTTGCTGGCCGAGGACCGCTGGGATCTGGTGGTCGTCGACACCCCGCCGTCGCGCAATGCGCTGGACTTCCTGGACGCACCCAAACGGCTTGGCAGCTTCATGGACAGCCGACTGTGGAAGCTGTTGTTGGGTCCGGGCCGCGGAATCGGCCGACTGGTCACCGGCGCGGTCGGTTTGGCGATGAAGGCGCTGTCGACCGTGTTGGGCTCGCAGATGCTTTCCGACGCCGCGAGCTTCGTGCAGTCCCTGGATGCCACCTTCGGCGGCTTCCGGGAGAAGGCCGATCGCACCTACTCACTGCTCAAGCAGCGCGGCACCCAGTTCGTCGTGGTGTCGGCTGCGGCGCCGGACGCACTGCGGGAGGCGTCGTTCTTCGTCGACCGGCTCTCGGAGGAGAAGATGCCGCTGGCCGGGCTGATTCTGAACCGAACGCACCCGATGCTGTGTTCGCTGCCGGTCGAGCGTGCCATCGACGGCGCCGAGACCTTCGAGGGCAACGGCGCCAACGCATTGACCAAGGCCGTCCTGCAGATTCACGCCGACCGGGCAGCGACGTCCAAGCGCGAGATCAGGCTGCTGTCGCGGTTCACCGGCGCGAACCCGCACGTCGCCATTGTGGGCGTTCCGTCGCTGCCGTTCGACGTCTCAGATCTGGAGGCGCTGCAGGCGATCGCCGATCAGATGACGTTGGCCGGTTAGCGAAGTGCAGGCGTTTCAGCCGACGCTGCGGTGCTTGCGTTGAGTGCTGAAGAACTCAGCCCAGGACACCACCTCGGGGTGCTGTTTGAGCAGCGCACGCCGCTGGCGCTCGGTCATGCCACCCCAGACACCGAATTCGACCCGGTTGTCCAGTGCGTCCGCACCACACTCCAACATCACCGGGCAGTGCCGGCAGATGACCGCCGCTTTGCGTTGTGCAGCCCCCCGCACGAACAGCTCGTCGGGGTCGGCGGCCCGGCACAGCGCCTTGGAAACCCAACTGATTCTGGACTCCGCCTCCGCTCCACACAGAACAGCGGCGATCGGTGCTGCGGCCGTCTTCTGCGGCGCGGTCCGTATAGCTGACACCAGCGATTCCCCTTCGCTCTTGCCACCGGCAATCCCGATGCGATCTATGCCACACTGTCGCCTTCGGTGTTACCTGTATCTCATCGTGTGGATAAGCTACGTGGTCAGATACCAATTACGCAACATTCTGGACACGCTTTTTTGGGACGCGCGTGCAGTCCGATCATGAAGTCGAGTCGGCGAGCGACGAATCGGGCTACTGACAGCCGCCTGAGCTGGGACTGAGGGAAACCTGAGGCGTCGCGGCGGGCGAACGGAGCCTCGCCAACCACTCGAGCAGAAGCCGGCGGGAGCGCCGCTACTCTAGTGGGCATGTCCGAGCGACCCGCGGCAGCGGTCACCATCGCCAAGCTCGCCGGGTGTTGCCTAGCCGCCAGCGTCATCGTTGCCGCCTTACTGTTTCCCGTCGCCGGTGGAATCGGGTTGGCCTCCAACCGCGCCTCCGAAGTTGTCGGCAACGCGTCGGCGCAACTCCTCGAGGGCGACGTCCCCGCGGTGACCACGATGGTCGACACCAAGGGAAACACCATCGCCTGGCTTTACTCGCAGCGCCGGTTCGAGGTACCCAGCGACAAGATCGCCAACACCATGAAGCTTGCGATTGTCTCGATCGAGGACAAGCGCTTCGCCGAGCACAACGGAGTGGACTGGAAAGGCATGCTGACCGGCTTGGCCGGATACGCTTCCGGCGACGCCGACACCCGCGGTGGTTCGACGCTCGAACAGCAGTATGTGAAGAACTACCAGCTGCTGGTGATCGCCCAGACCGACGCCGAGAAGCGCGCGGCCGTCGAGACCACACCGGCGCGCAAGCTGCGCGAAATCCGGATGGCGCTGACCTTGGACAAGACCTTCACCAAGCCGGAGATACTGACCCGCTACCTGAATCTCGTATCGTTCGGCAACAACGCCTTCGGCGTGCAGGACGCGGCGCAGACGTACTTCGGCATCAACGCCTCGGAGCTGAATTGGCAACAGGCCGCGTTGCTGGCCGGACTCGTCCAGTCAACCAGTGCGCTCAACCCCTACACCAACCCGGACGGGGCGCTGGCGCGGCGAAATCTGGTGCTGGACACCATGATCCAGAATGTCCCCAACGAGGCCGAGGCGATCCGCGCCGCCAAGGCCGAACCACTGGGGATTTTGCCGCAACCCAAGGAGTTGCCGCGCGGCTGCATCGCTGCGGGTGATCGCGCCTTCTACTGCGACTACGTGCAGTCCTACCTGGCGCGGGCCGGCATCAACAACGAACAACTCGCTCGTGGCGGCTACTTGATCCGCACCAACCTCGACCCCGACGTGCAAGAGCCGGTCAAGCACGCGATCGACCAATTCGCCAGCCCGACGCTCGAAGGCATCGCCAGCGTGATGAGCGTGGTCCGGCCCGGCAAAAACTCGCACAAGGTCGTCGCGATGGCCAGCAACCGCACCTACGGGCTGAACACCGAGGCCGGCGAAACCATGCGGGCGCAACCGTTCTCGCTCGTTGGCGACGGCGCCGGGTCGATTTTCAAGATCTTCACCACGGCGGCGGCGATGCAGATGGGTATGGGCATCAATGCCCAACTCGAAGTGCCGGCCAGGTTTCAGACAAAGGGCATGGGTAACGGCGGCGCCAAAGGCTGTCCCAAGGAAACCTGGTGTGTGGTCAACGCCGGCAACTATCGCGGGTCGATGAGTGTCACCGACGCGCTGGCCACCTCGCCCAACACCGCGTTCGCCCGGCTGATCCAACTCGTGGGTGTTCCGCGCACCGTCGACATGGCCGTCAAGCTCGGGCTGCGGTCCTACGCCGAGCCCGGCAGCGCCCGCGACTACGACCCGGACAGCAACGAGAGCCTGGCCGACTTCATCAAGCGACAGAACATCGGCTCGTTCACGCTGGGCCCGTTCGAACTCAACGCGTTGGAATTGTCCAATGTCGCGGCGACCTTGGCCTCCGGCGGCACCTGGTGTCCGCCGAATCCGATCGACAAGCTGATCGACCGCAATGGCAACCAGGTATCCGTCACCACCGAGGCCTGCGAGCAGGTGGTACCAGAGGGCCTGGCCAACACGCTGGCCAACGCGATGAGCAAGGACGCCCTGGCCGGTGGTACCGCAGCCGGGTCTGCCGGGGCGGCCGGCTGGAATCTGCCGGTCTCTGGAAAGACCGGGACCACCGAGGCGCACCGGTCGTCGGGCTTCGTCGGTTTCACCAACCAATACGCGGCGGCCAACTACATCTACGACGACTCCACCGCGCCGTCGGACCTGTGTTCGTCGCCGCTGCGGCGGTGCAGTGACGGCAACCTGTACGGCGGCAACGAACCGGCCCGCACCTGGTTCACCGCGCTGAAGCCGATCGCCACCCTGTTCGGTGATGTGAAGATGCCGCCGACCGACCGGGAGTACGTCGAGGGCGGGCCCGGATCCCAGGTGCCGAGCGTTGCGGGTCTCGACGTCGACGCCGCGCGCCAACGCCTGAAGGACGCCGGCTTCCAGGTCGCCGAGCAGCCCGCTTCAGTCAACAGCAGCGCCAAGTACGGCGAGGTGGTCGGGACCACACCCAACGGGGGGACCATCCCGGGCGCGGTGGTCACCATCCAGACCAGCAACGGTATCCCGCCGCCCCCGCCGCCCCCGCCCGAGGGCGTCCCGGGCGCTCCGGTGCCGGTCGGCTCGCAGGTGATCCAGATTCCGGGCCTTCCGCCGATCACGATCCCGATCATGGCGCCGCCGCCGCCCTAGCGCGGCTGCCGGTGTGTGACGCTCCGGCATTCACTTACCGGCAGTAGGCTGGCCTGCATGCCTTCGGCCACTACTCTCAAAAGCGCCGGCGCCGTCGCCTTCGGATCGGCCGTCGCCGGGATCGGCTATGCCTCGCTGATCGAGCGCAACGCGTTCGTGCTGCGCGAGCTGACCATCCCGGTGCTCGACCCGGGCTCGTCACCGCTGCGGGTTCTGCACATCAGCGATCTGCACATGCGTCCCGGACAGCGTCGCAAGCAGGCGTGGCTGCGTGAGCTCGCCGGCCTCGAGCCTGACCTGGTCGTCAACACCGGGGACAACCTGGCGCATCCCCGGGCGGTGCCCGCCGTCGTCCAGAGCCTGGGCGATTTACTCTCGGTTCCCGGTGTTTTCGTCTTCGGCAGCAACGACTACTTCGGCCCGCGGCCGAAGAACCCGCTGAACTACCTGACCAACCCGGGCCATCGGGTACACGGTCGGCCGCTGCCCTGGCAGGACCTCCGGGCCGCGTTCACCGAGCGCGGCTGGCTCGATCTGACCCACAACCGCCGCGAATTAGAGGTGGCGGGTTTGCTCGTCGCGGCCGCAGGTGTCGACGACCCGCACATTGCGCGTGACCGCTACGACGCCATCGCGGGCCCGGCCAGCCCGGCCGCAAACCTGCGCTTGGGCCTGACCCACTCACCGGAGCCCCGCGTGCTGGACCGCTTCGCCGCCGACGGCTACCAGTTGGTGATGGCCGGCCATACTCACGGTGGCCAACTGTGCCTGCCGTTTTACGGCGCGCTGGTGACCAACTCTGGCCTGGACCGGTCCCGCGCCAAAGGGCCGTCGCGCTGGGGCGCCGACATGCGACTGCACGTGTCCGCCGGGATTGGTACGTCGCCATACGCGCCGGTACGGTTCTGCTGCCGGCCCGAAGCTACCCTGCTGACGTTGATTGCGGCCCCCATCGGCGGGCGCGACCCGCAGCACGCCCTCGGTAGGTCGCAGCCCACATACTCCGTGCGCTGAGCTACCGGGTGCTGGTCAGGACACCGCCGGCCGGGACATTGCCGGACTCGCTCCGATAGGCGTCACTCCATGTTTGATCGACCTCGCTGTCTGGAGCGGTAACCAGCAGCCACAGCACCCCGAGAGCCAGGAGCCCACCGAACACCACGGCACCCAAC
>NZ_JBYCLA010000425.1:0-6783 GCF_057473665.1 Mycobacterium sp. TH-M25 | reverse complement strand
GAGGAATTCATCGGCACGACCCGTACCGGCACGCCGTAGGTGGACGAGTGGACCATCAATCCGTCGCCGATGTAGATCCCGGCGTGCGAGGCGTCTGAATAGAAGGTCAGCACGTCGCCGGGCTGCAGGTCGGACAGCGCAATCGGTTGTCCACCATGCGCCAGCGCCTGGCTGGAGTGCGGCAGCGCAATACCGGCCTGCTGGAACGCCCACATCACCAGGCCCGAACAGTCGAATCCACCCGGCGAGGAGCCGCCCCACGAGTAAGGGTCACCGACCCGCGTCAGCGCGGCCTGAACGGCGATCGCTCCCTGACCGGAGCCAGACCCGGGACCACCGGGTTGACCTAAACCGGGCGCTAGCGCGTCGGGGGCGGGCGCGGTGGCGGCGACCAGTGCCGCCGGCGGCGGAGGGGGCCCGGGCGCCGCCAGCGCGGTGCGCTCGGGCGGGCTCAAGGCAAGGTATTGCGACTTGACGATGCCAATCTGCATCTGCAACCGACTCTGCTTGGACTGTAGGTTGGCGCGCACCGAGGCGGCCTGCTCGGCTGCCCTCTTGGTGTCGGCCGCCGACTTCGCCGATTCCTGCTCGGCTCTGGCAGCTTCTTCACGGGTGGCGCGGTAGGCCGCCATCTGCTGCAGCATTGCGGTGGAGATCACCCGCGACACTGCCAGCTTGCCGATCAGTTGCTGAGGCGACTCGGCGGTCATGATCGCGTTCAGGCCGTCGGTGCGGCCGCCCATGTACATCGCCGCGGCAAACCGGTCCACACCGGATTGAAAAGTAGCCAGCTTCGACTTCGCGGCGTCCGCCGCCGCCAGGTCGTCGTTGTGCTTCTTTTCGGCGGCGCGTTGTTCAGCCAGCTTATTGTTGAGGTCGAGCTGCGCGCTGTGCATCGCTTCGGTGGTCTGCTCGGCTTGCCGCGACAGCTCGGTGAGCTTTGCCATCGTGTCGTTGGCCGGATCGGCCAGCACATTGCCGGCAACCACTCCGGAAAGAACAGCGAATGCGGCCAGCACTCCAATAGACAAGCGCCGAGCGACGCGCAAAGAAGCGCGTTGCCCTTCAAGCCTTTTTCGCAAAGCGTTGCATCCTTAAAACCCAACGGCGTAGACAGCCGGATCTGCTTTAGGTCTCAGATAGGTTACGAAACGACTTCGAGGTTGTCCAACTCTGAGTTATTAAGAAAACAGCAAGATTTCATGCCGACGCCCCTAGGCAACGCCCGGCCGTTGCCGACGAATGGGCACCAAACGCAGTCGCGGCGCCATCCCCGCGTCGGCAAGCACCTCGAGTGCCGCGCGCTCGTCTTCCAGCAAAGTTTCCGGTACCCCGAGTATCACGCTGACGACGCAATCACGACATCCGGGACCGCGCACCGCGCAGTCGTCGCAGTCAATGACCACGGATTCAGCGGAGTCGGGCGGAGCTACCGCCGCCCGGTCGGGCTCGCTGTTGAGCGCCATCTGGCTGCTCCCTTCCATATTTGTCGATCGGTCTTGTCCGAGAAGCTAGCCGCGGGCACCGACAAGTTTGGAGCGCGCGGCCCCGGTCGGCCGCGGCATGCGAGACATTTCGCGAATGCGCTCATGTCGGTGCACCTGGTTACTGTCGCCGTCATGGTCGCCCCCGCCGAGCAACTGAGCCTTCCCGACCTAGACCGGTCCACCGAAATATCGCTGCGCGAAACCACCTTCGTCGTTGTCGATCTGGAGACCACCGGCGGGCGGATGACAGGCAGGGCCGGACACCCCGCTGACGCCATCACCGAGATCGGCGCGGTGAAGGTTCGCGGCGGTGTGGTGCTCGGCGAATTCGCCACCCTGATCGATCCGCAGCGCAGCATCCCACCTCAGATCATTCGGCTCACCGGCATCACCACGGCGATGGTGTGCGACGCACCGACAATCGCGGCGGTGTTGCCGATGTTTCTGGAATTCGCCCACGGCGCGGTGCTGGTCGCTCACAACGCGAGATTCGACATGGGTTTCCTGCGCGCCGCGGCCGACCAGTGCGGCATTCGATGGAAACCGCCGCAGGCGCTGTGCACCGTGCAGTTGGCCCGCCGGGTATTGAGTCGCGAAGAAGCGCCCAGCGTGCGGTTGGCTGCACTGGCGAAGCTGTTCGCCGTTGCCAGCGAGCCGACTCACCGGGCGCTCGATGACGCCCGCGCCACCGTCGAGGTGCTGCACGCACTGATCGAACGCGTCGGCAACCAAGGTATCCAGAGCTTCGCCGAGTTGCGGTGCTATCTGCCCAACGTGCCGCCGGCGCAGCGCCGCAAACGGTTGCTCGCCCAACACGTGCCCAGCCGGCCCGGGGTGTATCTGTTCCGCGGGCCGTCTGACGAAGTGCTCTATGTCGGTACCGCGGTCAACCTACGGCGCCGGATCAACCAATATTTCAACGGTTCAGACCGACGGACCCGGATTAACGAGATGGTCGCATTGGCCACCAAAGTCGAGCACGTCGAATGCGCGCACGCGTTGGAGGCCGGGGTGCGAGAACTGCGGCTGCTGAACGCCCACGCCCCGCCCTACAACCGCCGATCGAAATTTCCGCAGCGGTGGTGGTGGCTGGTGCTCAGTGACGAGGCCTTTCCCCGCTTTTCGGTGCTGCGCAAGCCGCGCCACGACCGCGCGGTGGGCCCGTTCCGGTCGCGCGCCGAGGCCCTCGATACCGCAGACCTGTTGGCGCGTTTCACCGGTGTACGCACCTGCACCCAGCGGTTGGCTCGTACGGCGCTGCACGGTCCGGCCTGCCCGCAGCTCGAGGTCTCACCGTGCCCCGCCGCCCGCGACGTCACTGCGGCGCAATACGGCCCGGCGGCGGTCGGCGCCGCGGCGCTGATCGACGGCCTGCAGAACGCGGCGCTGGAGGCGGCCGCGCAGCGGATCGCCGAGCTCGCCGGGCGGCAGCGCTACGAGAGCGCGGCCCGGTTGCGCGACCACACGATCACCGCCATCGAAGTGTTGTGGCGCGGGCAGCGCCTGCGCGCGCTGGCTGCACTGCCAGAGTTGGTGGCCGCGGCCCCCGACGATGACGGCGGCTGGCAGCTGGCCGTCGTCCGGCATGGTCAACTGGCGGCGGCCGGGACCGCCCGCCGCGGCGTCCCGCCGATGCCCGTGGTCGAGGCGATCGAGGCTGGAGCGCAAGTGGTCCTCCCGCAGTCGGCGCCGTTGGGTGGCGCACTGGTGGAGGAGACGGCACTGATCGCACACTGGCTGTCGGCCCCCGGCGTGCGCATCGTGAGAGCCAGCGGCGACGACGGTTGGTGCTCGCCGCTGCGATCGGCCGGCCCGTGGGCCGAGTGGGCCGCCGCGGCCCGCTCGGCGCGGGTAGCCGCCGAACATGCCTTCACCTGCCACGACTCAGAGTTGTTGACCGAAGCGCACCCAACGCGCGAGCAGGTGTTCGGCCGCGCCGCTGTCGATGGCCTCGGCGGCGCGGCTCAGCCCGTCTTCCCACGCCGGCAGCCACTCGGCGCGGCTGGATAGTCCCGCATGGGCCACGATTGCACCCGCGGCGTTGAGCACGACCGCATCGCGAACCGGGCCCGTGGCGCCGGCCAGTACCGAACGGGCTTCCGCTGCGTTGGCGGCGGCGTCACCGCCCTTCAAGTCATCGAGCTCGGCGCGCGCGAACCCAAAGCCCGCGGGATCGAACTTCAGCTTGTCCACGGTTCCGGCCTGCACCCGCCAGATAGTGCTCGTCGTCGTGGTCGTGAGCTCGTCAAGACCGTCGTCGCCGTGCACCACCAGCACGCTGGATTGGCGGGCGGCGAACACCTCTGCCATCACCTCGGCCAGGTCGGCGAACGCGCAGCCGATCAATCCCGCGCGTGGCTGCCCCGGATTAGTAAGTGGCCCAAGCAAATTGAAGACTGTCGGCACCCCGATCTCACGTCGAACCAGCGAAGCGTGCCGATACGACGGGTGAAATTGCGGCGCGAAGCAGAAGCCGATTCCGACCTCGGCGACACTGCGCTCCACGTCGTCGGGGTTCAGGTCGATGCGCACGCCCAGAGCCTCGAGCGTGTCAGCGCCGCCCGCCAGCGACGACGCGGCCCGGTTGCCGTGTTTGACCACCGGGACGCCGCTGGCGGCCACCACGACCGCCGCCATCGTCGACAGGTTGACCGTGCTGACACCGTCGCCGCCGGTCCCTACTACGTCGACGGTGTCGGTCCCGATCCGTTCGGTGGGCAACCGGCGGCCGTGCCGCAGCATCACCTCGGCCAACTCGGCCACTTCTGCCGAGTTGGGCGTCTTCATCTTCATCGCCACGGCGAAGGCTGCGAGCTGCGCCGGAGTGGCGGACCCGGTCATGATCTGCTCCATGGCCCAACCGGCCTGCCCGCGCGGCAGATCCTGACCCGAGGTCAAAACCTCCAGGACTCGCGGCCACGACAGCGCCGCTGCAGGGGGCCGTTCATAGTGCCCCGACGATGACGCCGCCACGCCGCAAATGGTCCCATGATGGGCGAGCGGACGGCGCAGCCGGGCGGCGGCGGCGAAGCGACAAGAATTTCATCTGCCAAATTGCCGCCCCGGGTAGAAGCCGTCAACTACAAAGCGTCATACTTGCAGATGTGACGAGTGCGGTAGGAACCTCGGGTACAGCAATCACGGCGCGAGTACATTCGCTCAACCGCCCCAATATGGTCAGTGTCGGCACCATAGTGTGGCTCTCCAGCGAGTTGATGTTCTTTGCTGGGTTGTTCGCGTTCTACTTCACTGCGCGAGCGCAGGCGGCGGGCAACTGGCCGCCGCCGCCGACCGAGCTGAACCTGTACCAGGCGGTGCCGGTCACGCTGGTGCTGATCGCGTCGTCGTTCACCTGCCAGATGGGCGTGTTCGCGGCCGAGCGCGGCGATGTGTTCGGGCTTCGGCGCTGGTATCTGCTCACGTTCGGGATGGGGTTGTTCTTCGTCCTCGGGCAGGGCTATGAGTACTTGCACCTGGTGAGCCACGGGACCACCATCCACGGCAGCGCATACGGCAGTGTGTTTTACCTGGCCACCGGCTTCCACGGGCTGCACGTCATCGGCGGGCTGATCGCGTTCATCTTCCTGTTGGTCCGAACTACGATGAGCAAGTTCACCCCCGCCCAGGCCACCGCGTCGATCGTCGTCTCGTATTACTGGCACTTCGTCGACATCGTCTGGATCGCACTGTTCGCCACGATCTATTTCATCCGATGAGTGAGCATCCGATGAGTGAGCATCCGATAACCAGCAGGGCAGAGAACAGGAGTGCTCGGTTGAAGAAACTGGGGTTGAACCGATCGCTGAGTGACCGGGCGCGTCGCCGCCTGCACCGCCGGCTGTCGGCGGGGCTGCTGCTGGTGCTGGCACTCGTGGTCGCCGGTGGGCTTGCCGCGGTCCTGACTCCCAGCCCGCAGGTCGCCGTCGCCGACGAGTCGTCATCGGCGCTGCTGCGCAACGGCAAGCAGCTTTACGACACCTCGTGCATAACGTGCCACGGCGCCAACCTGCAAGGTGTGCCGGATCGCGGGCCGAGCCTGATCGGCGTCGGCGAGGCCGCGGTCTACTTCCAGGTGTCCACCGGCCGGATGCCCGCCAGGCGCGGCGAGGCTCAGGCGGAACGTCAAGAGCAGCCGTCGTTCGACGAATCGCAGATCGACGCGCTGGGCACCTACGTGCAAGCCAATGGTGGCGGACCGGCCGTGCTGCGTAACCCCGACGGCAGTATCGCGATGACGTCGCTGCGAGGCAACGACCTGGGTCGCGGCGGCGATCTGTTTAGGTTGAACTGCTCCTCGTGCCACAACTTCACCGGCAAGGGTGGCGCACTGTCGTCGGGCAAGTTCGCCCCCGACCTGGGGAAGGCCAACGAGCAGCAGATCCTGGCCGCCATGCGGACCGGGCCGCAGAACATGCCCAAGTTCGCCGACCGTCAGCTTTCGTTCGACGCAAAGAAGGACATCATCGCCTACGTGAAGAACGTGACCGAGGCCAAGAGTCCGGGCGGAAACGGTCTGGGCGGCTTTGGCCCCGCGCCCGAAGGCATGGTCATCTGGATCGTCGGGATGGTCGCCCTCATCGGCGCGGCGCTGTGGCTCGGGGCTCGATCATGATGCGCGTCGCAACGAGGCCGAACGCAGCGACGAGAAGGAGTGGCCGCCGATGACGAACGACAGCGGTAAGCCCACCGCCGAAGAACTGAACGCGATGTCGCGCGAGGAACTCGTCGCGCTCGGCGGCAAGCTCGACGGCGTCGAGACCGTGTTCAAAGAGCCACGCTGGCCCGTCGAGGGCACCAGGGCCGAAAAACGTGCCGAGCGTCTCGTTGCCATGTGGCTCTTGCTCGGCGGTGTGCTGGCCCTGGCGCTGCTGTTGGTTTTCCTGTTCTGGCCGTGGGAGTACCAGCCGAACGGATCGTCGGGCAGCCTGGCGTACTCGCTAGCGACCCCGCTTTACGGGTTGACTTTCGGCGGCTCGGTGTTGTGTATCGCCATCGGCGCGGTGTTGTTCCAGAAAAAGTTCATCCCTGAAGAGATTTCGATCCAGGACCGTCATTACGGCGGCGACGGATCAGACGAAATCGACCGCAAGACGGTTGCCGCGAACCTGACCGACGCGTTCGAGGGTTCGACCTTGCGGCGACGTAAATTGATCGGCCTGTCGCTCGGAGCGAGTCTCGGCGTCTTCGGTCTCGGCACCCTGGTCGCCTTTGTCGGCGGCCTGATCAAAAACCCGTGGAAGCCGGTGGTGCAGACAGCCGACGGCTTGAAGGCCGTGCTGTGGACGTCGGGTTGGAC
>NZ_JBYCLA010000424.1:0-8970 GCF_057473665.1 Mycobacterium sp. TH-M25 | reverse complement strand
CGGCGAATTCGCCCAGGGCGGCGCGTATCGCAAAGCTCGGCACCGTCAGCGGGGTGGGCCGATTGATAGCCCGGCCCAATGCCGTAGTGAATTCGGCGTTGGTGACGGGCGCCGGGCCGGTGAGGGTCACCGGCCCGGACAGCCGCTCGTCGGAGATCGCGAACTGCCGCGCCCGGACGGGGTCCTCCAAGCTGGTCCAGGGGAGGGATTGGCGGCCGCTGCCCAGTCGGACGCCTAGGCCCAGCGAGAACAGCGGCCGCAGTTGACCGAGAGCGCCGCCTGCGGCGGCCAGCACGACGCCGGTACGCGCCAACACCACCCGGACGCCGGCCGTACGTGCCGGCGCGGTGACCGCTTCCCAGTCCACACACAGCTGGGCGAGGAAACCGCTTCCCGCCGGAGCGGTTTCGTCGACCACATGGTCTCTGGTATCGCCGTAGTAGCCGACTGCACTGGCGTTGACGAGCACGCCGACGCCGACGTCGGCGGCCGCGATGGACAGCACCTCGGTCGGGGTGATGCGGCTGTCGCGCAGGTTCTGTTTGAACGCCCCCGACCAACGCCGCCGACCGACATTGATGCCGCACATGTTGACGACGGCGTCGACGCCGCTCAGCGCTTTGGCGTCGAGCTCACCGCGGTCAGGATCCCAATGCAACTCACCGGTGTTGGCCGGCGCCCGGCGCACCAGACGCAGCACGTCGTGGTCTGCGGCGCGCAATGCGTTGACCAGCGCGGAACCGATCAGGCCTGACGAGCCGGCGATCGCGACGGTTGCGGGCACGAGTCGAGCCAATCTCCTAGCGGCCTCAGAGCCCTAAGTCGGCCTCGAAAGCACCCTCTTCGAGCCGATGCTTGATGGTGGTCACAAAGCGTCCGGCGTCGGCGCCGTCGATCAACCGGTGGTCGTAGGTCAGCGGCAGCAGGCACACCGAGCGCACGCCGATCGACTCGTTGCCGGTCTCGTCGACGACGACCCGGGGCCGTTTGACGATCGCGCCGGTGCCCAGCATGGCGGCCTGCGGCGGCACCAGGATAGGCGTGTCGGTGAGCGCACCCTGACTGCCGATATTGGTGATCGTGAAGGTGCCACCGGAGAGTTCGTCGGGCCGCAAGTCGCCCGAGCGGGCACGCCCCGCTATGTCGGCGATCGCACGGGCCAACCCGGCCAGCGACAGGTCGCCGGCGTTGTGGATGACGGGGGAGAGCAGACCCTGCTCGGTGTCGACCGCGAAGCCCAGGTGCTCGGCGTCGTAGTAGGTGATCTCCTTGCTGCCCTCGTTGTAGCTGGCGTTGACGTTCGGGTGTGCCTTGAGCGCGTCGATCACGGCGCGTGCGATGAACGGCAGAAAGGTCAGGTTCACCCCCTCGCGTTCGGCGAACGCGGATTTCGCTTTGTGGCGCAGCGCGACGATGCGCGTCATGTCGACTTCGTGGACCTGTGTGAGCTGCGCGGTTGCCTGCAGAGATTCCCGCGTCTTGTTTGCGGTGATCTGGCGGATGCGGCTGGCCTTCTGCGTGGTTCCGCGCAGATGCGCCATTGCGGGTGCGGTACCCGGCGCGCTCGGCTTGACGCCGGCCGGAGGTTGGGCGGCCGCCGGGGACGCGGGCGTCGGCGCCTTCGCGGCTTGGTCCTGCTGTGCCCTGCGGTCAGCAGCGGCCAGCACATCCTGCTTGCGGATGCGTCCGCCGACTCCTGTTCCCTTGACCGTGCCGAGGTCGATGTTGTTCTCAGCGGCCAGTTTTCGCACCAGGGGTGTGACGTAAGGGGCGCCGTCACCGGTCGCCGGCTCGGCTTCGGCGGGTTGCGGTTCCGGTGCGACCGGGGCCGCGGCCGGCGCGGCGGGTGCGGGTGCAGCCGGCGGCGGTGCGGGTGCAGCCGGCGGCGCGGGGGTGGTGGGCGCCGCGGTGATGGCGCCGACGCCGATGCGGGCGAGTTCGCCGCCGACCGCAACGGTGACGTCTTCCTCGGCGGTGATGCTGATCAATGTGCCCGCCACCGGTGACGGGATCTCGGTGTCGACCTTGTCGGTGGACACCTCGACCAGCGGCTCGTCGACCTCCACGACGTCGCCTAACTTTTTCAGCCAGCGAGTCACCGTGCCTTCGGTGACCGATTCGCCGAGTTCGGGCATCAGCACCGGCTGCGAGTCTGCGGCTGCGGGTTGGTCATTGGCTGTCGGCGCGGCGACCACCGGCTGCGGCTCGGGCTCGGACGCCGCCTGCGCGGGAGGTCGCTCAGCGAGCTGTTCGTCGGCTCTGGGTGCCTCGGAGGCGTCGCCGATCACGGCAAGCTCGCCGCCGACCTCGACGGTCTCGTCCTCGCGGGCCACGATTTTGGTCAGCACGCCGGCAGCAGGTGCGGGGATTTCGGTGTCGACCTTGTCGGTGGACACCTCCAGTAGCGGCTCGTCGAGTTCGACGGTGTCGCCTTCTTGCTTCAGCCAGCGAGTAACGGTTCCCTCCGTCACGCTCTCACCGAGTGCCGGCATCTGTACTGAGAAGGCCATCTGACGTCGACTCCTCGATTGATCGGTCGGTGGGCGCGGGTCGACCTCTGACTTACCACAGCACGGTGTAAGCGAAGCTGCACCCGTTGAGTACCGAAATCATCCTGTCACTCCGGAATTGTCGGCGCACAACCAGGGCAAGCCGTCGCGCCCGAGTTCCGTCGTCGGCGCTCGTGGTCTTCATGCCGCTACGTGCGTCCTGTGAGTCGCGTCTCACTCGGACTCGGGCGCAGCATGGATCACGAATCCCAGGCGCCCCCGCGAGTCCAATAAATCAGACTTTATGTCCATTTAAAGAGATGTCGCGTGTCCAAGTTGTGTGACATATCCGTTTTTTGACGCGAATAGGATTCCGCAAAGCCGAAAACTTGGATATCTTGTTCGGCGTGTATCCCGATGACAGCGGCAAGGAACTTGCCACCGTGCTCTCCTATCTGGCGGGTCGCTCCCTGAGCAGGGAAGAGATCTGGACGGCGATGGAACTGCCGCGTTCCACCTACTACGACCAGTTGGACAAGGGCACCCTGATCACCGCCGACAACCTCCGGGTCGCTGCAGCCAACCTGGGCATCAACCGTGCCGAGCTGCTGACGCGCTACCGGTTCATCGCGCCAGAGGAAGTCACCGCGCTGGCCGAAGAAATCCGCGGAAGCACGCAGACGCATGCGGTAGCGGGTGGGGGCAACGTCAAGACTCTTCAGCAGCCGACGAAAATCTCGGCTTGGCGCCCACGCTCCGACGCGCCGCCGCTGTAAATCTTCTACGTCGCGTGAGGTACTGCTTTGGCACTTAGCGCTCTTCTCATCACCACCCTGGCGTGCATCACCGTGAGCCTGTGGATCCGCCGGGTCACGTGGCGTTGCCGTTGGGAATTGGCGGCGACGCTGAATATCGCTCTGCAGGGTGCCGCGGTTGCGCTGATGTCGCCACTGGCCGCCGACACGATCGGCGTCGGACTGTATCGGCTGACCGGTGAGTGGAACCTGCAGAACTACATGGGCCACGACTGCTACATCGTCGCGGCCTCGGCGATCGTGTACAACTCGGTCGGCCGCGTCACCGACGACGGAGCGCTGCAGCGATCGTTCAAGCAATACGTGGAACGCCCCGCCACGCTGTGCATTCCGTTGTTGCTGGCCGCGTTCACACTCAGCCGCGGCAGCAGAGTCCACACGCGTGACTTCTTCGCGCTGCCCACCGACTTCTGGTTGAGCGTCTACTGGGTCATGCTGTGCGGAACTTTGGCTTACCTGCTCGTGTTCGGCTCGCGCGCCTTGTTGGTGCTGCGGCAGGATCCGCGATCGCGCAACATTGCCCACTTGTACCTGATCTTCTCGGCGAGCGGCATCGCCGCCTGCGTGGTGCGCATCTTCACCGCAGTGATCCCGGCGTTCCAGGGCACGGCGACTACCGCGATAGTGTGGTTCTTCTGCTGCGTCTGCGGCGCCGGTTTCGCGCTGGCCTCGGCGCAATCCTGGCGTCAGAGGGTTCGCTGGTTCAGTCGCCCGACGGTGAGCGGCTAGCCGTTCGCCGCGATGTCCTCCAGCACCGCGAACATGGTGCGCGTCGGTACACCGGTGCCGCCTTTGGGGGTGTAACCCCATGGACCGCCAGTGTTGTAGGCCGGGGCGGCGACGTCGATATGCGCCCAGCTGACTCCGTCAGCGACGAACTCGCGAAGGAAGACGCCTGCCACCAGCATCCCGGCGAAGCGCTGTCCGCTGATATTGGCCAGGTCGGCGACCGTCGACTTCAGGTCGTCCTTCAACTCGTCGGGCAGCGGCATCGGCCAACCGTTCTCGCCGATTCGCTGAGAAACCCCGGCCACCCGGTCGCGGAACTCGTCGCTGCCCATCACCCCTGGCGTGCGTGCGCCGAGCGCGACGGTCTGCGCACCGGTCAACGTCGACGTCTCGATCAAATAGTCCGGGTTGTCCTCGCACGCCCGCACGATCGCGTCGGCCAGGATCAATCGTCCCTCGGCATCGGTGTTGAGAACCTCGACCGTCGTGCCGCCATATTGGGTCAGCACGTCGCCGGGCCGCTGCGCCGTCGCCGACGGCATGTTCTCGGCCATCGGGACGGTGGCGATCACGTCGATCGGCAGCCCCAGCTGTGCGGCCAGCGTCACGGTCGCGATCACCGCCGCGGCGCCGCCCATGTCCGAGGTCATGTGATGCATCGATGCCGCCGGCTTGATCGAGATGCCACCGGTGTCGAAGGTGACGCCCTTGCCCACGAGCGCGACTCGCTTCGCCTGCTTGGGCTTTTTCGCCAGCCTCGCGCCGTAGTGCGACAGCCGCACCAGTCGCGGCAGCCGCGACGATCCCTGGCCGACGCCGATGATGCCACCGTAGCCGTCTTTCGTCAGCGCCTTGTCGTCGAGCACTTCGACTTCGAGCCCGACGGAATCTCCTAAAGCCTTTGCTCGCCTTGCGAATTCAGCGGGAAATAGGTGGCTGGGCGGCGTGTTGACGAAGTCGCGCGCGGTGGCGACTGCGGTGGCCACCGCCACGGCGTGAGCGGCCCGCGCTTTGGCGGCCTTGTCGCTGGACAGCATGGTGATCGTGCGCAGGCCCGGGTCTTTGGGAGCCGTCTTCTCAGTGCGGAACGCGATGAAACGGTAGCTGCCGAGAATCAATCCTTCGACGGCTGCCTCCAGCGGGCCCTCGCCTGGTAGCGCGCCCAGCGTGCTGACCACCGATTCGGTGCCGCCCAAGGCGCGCGCCGCCGAGCCGGCCGCGCGGCGAATCAGATCCGACGGCCACTCGTCGCGCCTCTTGCCCAACCCGACTGTGAGCACACTGGCCACCGGCAGCGACTTCACCACCAAACGGTGCACCTGCTCGACAGCGCCGGTGGCGTTCAGCGCCCGTAAGCCGTCCTCGATTTCGGTGACCGCCTCTTGGGGCAGTAGTGAATCGGCGTCGGCGACCAGGGCGCCTGGTTCGTCGTTGACATCCTCGAGGCTCGACGACACCACAGGGACGACCAGGACCGTCGATTTGGCGCCCCGGCGGGGTAGCGACGAGACGATGGAGACAGCGGGAGTCAGGTATCCGGGTTGTGTGCTCACGAATTCAACCCTAACGATCGTGCCAACATTTCGGCGATACCGGCGTCCTGGGTGGCCTCGACGTCCAGTGAATCGACCACCGGCCACGTGTACCAGTCGGGTAGTCACCCGCGGCCCGCATTAGGGTGAAATGTCTAGGGGCCGCGCTGGCGAGGATGCAGAGCACAGCGATCAGAAGGAGTAGCGCCAGTGAGTGAAGTGTTACATGGACCGCTGGAGGATCGCCATCGCGAGCTCGGCGCAAGCTTCGCCGAATTCGGCGGGTGGCTGATGCCGGTCTCCTACGCCGGCACGCTCGCCGAGCACACAGCGACCCGCAACGCCGTCGGCCTGTTCGACGTCAGCCACCTGGGCAAGGCGCTGGTCAAGGGGCCCGGCGCCGCAGCGTTCGTCAATTCCGTGCTGACCAACGACCTGGATCGCATCCAGCCGGGCAAGGCGCAATACACGTTGTGCTGCAATGACTCTGGCGGCGTCATCGATGACTTGATCGCCTATTACGTCGCTGCCGACGAAATTTTCCTGGTGCCCAACGCCGCCAACACCGCTGCGGTGGTCGCCGCGCTGAAAGCAGCTGCGCCCGCGGAGCTGACCATTACCGACGAGCACCGGTGCTACGGCGTGCTGGCCGTGCAAGGCCCCCGGTCGACGAAGGTGCTGACCGGGCTGGGCCTGCCTACCGACATGGACTACATGGGTTACGCCGATGCCGAATTGGACGGCGTGCCGGTGCGGGTGTGCCGCAGCGGCTACACCGGCGAACACGGCTACGAGCTACTGCCGCCGTGGGACTCTGCCGGCCCGGTATTCGACGCGCTGCACGCCGCGGTGACGCGGGCCGACGGGCAACTGGCGGGCCTCGGAGCGCGTGACACACTACGCACCGAGATGGGATATCCACTGCACGGTCACGAACTCTCGGCGGACATTTCGCCGCTGCAGGCCCGGTGCGGCTGGGCGATCGGCTGGAAGAAGGACGCATTCTTCGGGCGCGACGCGCTGCTGGTGGAAAAAGAAACCGGTCCGCCGCGGCTGCTGCGCGGACTCAAGGCGGTCGGCCGCGGTGTGCTTCGACCCGACCTGAATGTTCTCGATGGTGACAAGACCGTCGGCGTCACCACGTCGGGCACATTCTCGCCGACGCTGAAAGTCGGTATTGCGTTGGCGCTCATCGACGTCGACGCGGGTATCGAGGACGGCAGGCACGTCAGAGTCGATGTTCGCGGGCGTGGCATCGAATGCGAAGTCGTCAAGCCGCCGTTTGTCAACGCGAAAACTCGTTAGCGCTGGGTTATACAATCGCCTGATGACCGGCGCCGACGACGATCGACAGGGCAGTGTGATCCAGAAAGGGTCCGAGGAGCGGCGTAAATGACCAGCGACGTTCTCGAGTTCACGGTGTCCCGCGCCGAAAACCCCGCCAGCGACGATGCGCGACACGCGATCCTCGCCGACCCCGGTTTTGGCAGGTACCACACCGACCACATGGTGTCGATCGACTACTCCGAGGGCCGGGGTTGGCACGACGCGCGGGTCGGTGCGTACGGACCGATCACGTTGGACCCGTCGGCGATCGTGTTGCACTACGCCCAAGAGATCTTCGAGGGACTCAAGGCCTACCGCTGGGCGGACGGGTCGGTCGTGTCGTTTCGGGCCGATGCCAACGCCGCGCGGCTGCGGAACTCGGCCGAGCGGATCGCCATTCCCGAACTGCCCGAAGAACTTTTCCTGGAGTCGCTGCGACAACTGATCGCCGTCGACAATGTCTGGGTGCCGCCGGCCGGCGGTGAAGAGTCGCTGTATCTGCGCCCGTTCATCTTCGCCACCGAGCCGGGGTTGGGGGTCCGCCCGGCCAAGCAATACCGCTACATGGTGATCGGCTCGCCGGCCGGGGCCTACTTCAAGAACGGGATCAAGCCGGTAACCGTCTGGGTCTCAACGGATTACGTCCGGGCCAGCCCGGGTGGCACCGGTGCCGCGAAGTTCGGTGGCAACTACGCCGCATCGCTGGTCGCCCAGGCGGAGGCCGCCGACAACGGGTGCGAACAAGTGGTGTGGCTCGACGCTGTCGAGCGCCGCTACATCGAAGAGATGGGCGGGATGAACCTGTTCTTCGTGTTCGGCAGCGGTGGATCGGCGCGCCTGGTCACACCGGAGCTGTCCGGTTCGCTGCTGCCGGGCATCACGCGAGACTCCCTGTTGCAGTTGGCGACTGACGCGGGTTTCGCGGTTGAAGAGCGCAAGATCGACATGGAGGAGTGGCAGAAGAAAGCCGCCGACGGCGAGATCACCGAGGTGTTCGCCTGCGGCACCGCCGCCGTCATCACACCGGTGTCGCACGTGAAATATGGGGAGAACGAATTCACCGTCGGTGACGGTGAATCCGGCGAGGTGACCATGGCGCTGCGTGACACGCTCACCGGCATTCAGCGCGGTACTTTCGTCGACACCCACGGCTGGATGTCACGGCTCGGCTGAGCGACTCACGCGATCCTCGCCGCGAGTAGCACAGCGGTGACGGTCGTCGTCAATTCAATTGCGGCGCCGAGCACGTCGCCGCTGACGCCGCCGAAACGTCGTACGCAGTGCCGCACCAGCAGAGCGGACGCGAGCAGGGCGGTCAGCACCGCGACCGGGCCGTGCCAGGGGTGTCGACCGACGGCCGAAGATGCGGCCAGCAGCAGGGCCACCCACCCGACGACCACCGGCGTGCGCTGGCCGCCGACAACGCGCGAGCCCAGCATACTTCCGGGTGCGGCCGACAGCCCGCGGCGACAGGCCTGCACCGCCGCAACCCGGCCTGCGCACACCGCGGTCACGATCCCCGCCGGGTGCAACGTCGAAAACGCCAGTCCCTGAGCGACGATCACCACCACGATGGCGCTCACGCCGAACGGTCCGGTCGACCCGTCGCGCATCACCGCCAGCGCTCGTTCGGGTGGTCCGTAGCAGCCGAGGCCGTCGGCGGTGTCGGCGGCACCGTCGATGTGCAGCCCGCGGGTCGCCGCCAGCAGTGCGACAACCCCGACCAGACCGGCCAGCGGGCTCGCCGGGCCGAAGGCCCACCAGCCGGCCCACGTCACCGCGGCGACCAGCGCGCCGAGCGCGACGCCCACCAGCGGAAGGGCGGTCATCGCGCCGCGGTCGAACGGCCGATCCCGGCCGGCGGGCATCGGGACGACGGTATCGAACGCGAAAGCCGCTGCCAACGAGCGGATCACGATGCAGACATGCGATCGGCGACGCCGGCGTCGGCGAACGTCGCCATCGACGCGCACGTGGCCACCGCGGCGCGCAACACCGGCAGTGCCAGCGCCGCACCGCTGCCTTCGCCGAGTCGCATGCGCAGATCGAGGATCGGATCCAGACCGAGTTGAGCCAGAG